>CAIWFP010000423.1 GCA_903911985.1 uncultured Sphingomonadales bacterium | reverse complement strand
TTGACTTCACCCGCGGCGTGGCAGCGAAGAAGGCGGCATCCACTGCGGCATTGTCAAAGCCGGAGATTGGCCCGGTATCCAGCCCCAGCGCACGGGCGGCGAGGATCAGATATGCACCCTGCAGCGAGGAATTGCGGAAGGCGGTGGCTTCGCGCAACGGCTCGTTGCCCTCGAACCAGCTCTTGGCGTCGGTGTGGGGGAACAGCTCGGGCAGGTTGTTGTGATAATCGACATCCATGCCGATGATAGCGGTGGCAGGAGCGCTCAGGATCTTGGCGACGTTCGATTCGATGACGCAGCCGGCCAGCCTTTCCTTGGCGGCCTTGCTCGTCACCCACACGATGCGGGCGGGCAGGCAATTGGCCGAGGTGGGGCCATATTTCATCACCTCCCAGATGGCGTGCAACTGCTCTGTGGAGACGGGCTTGTGGAGATAGGCGTTATAGCTCCGCGCGCTGCGGAAAAGCTGGTCGAGGGCGGTGTCGGAAAGCGGTTGGGTCATGTCGGGCTCCGGTAGGGAAACTGGGCAGGGGGGCGCCTAGGCGGCGCGCACTTCGCTCACCTCGGGAACATAGTGGCGGATGAGGCTCTCGATGCCGTTCTTCAGCGTCGCCGCCGAGGAGGGGCAGCCTGAACAGGCGCCCTGCATCGCCAGATACACCACGCCCTCGCGGAAACCGCGGTAGGCGACATCGCCGCCATCATTGGCCACGGCGGGGCGGACGCGCGTTTCCAAAATCTCGATGATCTGGGCAACGATGTCCTCGTCCTCCGCCGCGTGGCCGCGATGGTCCTCCTCCTCGCCGGGCACGGCAATGGCGGAGGCGCTGCCCGCATGGAACAGGGGCGCGTTGCTGACGAAATGATCGAGCAGCATGGCCACCACCTGCGGCTTCAGGCTGGACCATTCCACCCCCGGCCCGGCGGTGACGGCAACGAAATCGCGCCCGAAGAACACGCCCGTCACATCGCCCAGCGAGAACAGGCCTTCCGCCAGAGGCGAGGCCGCGGCGTCTTCCTCGTTGGTGAATTCGCGGGTGGATGCAGGCATCACTTCCCTGCCGGGCAGGAACTTCAGCGTGGCCGGGTTGGGCGTGGTTTCGGTTTCTATGAACATGAGCCAAGCATGTAAGCCAAGCGTGGGTCAAATCAAGGGGTGGCATATCGCGGGGCGGCGTATCGCGCGGGCCGCATCGCGTGGCCATGGATTCGGGGCCATGGATGCGGGGCCAAGGCCGTCCCGCGCGATGGTTTGGCGCACGGGAAGCCCCCGCTATTCACTGGCCCTTAATCCTGCCGCCCCTTATAGGCGGGGCATGATCGTGACACCGCTCTGCCCGCCTGTCCGCGCCGCCGCGCATTTCACCGTCAATCGGGGCCCCGTCAGCCGGGCCCCCGTCAGCCGGGCCCCCGTCAACCCGGTTGTCCTGGGGGGCAGGCTGGCCCTTCTGGCGGCGCTGGGTCTGGCGCTGGGCATGCCGGGCGCGCCGCTGCTGGCGAAAGCGGGTGCGGCGCATGGCGCGCATGTTGGGCACAGCAGTGTCGCCAGCATCCCGGCAAAGCTTCCCACGCCAACCAGCGCCTCCGCCCTGCCGCCGCTGCCCGACCAGAGCGATCCGTGGCTTTATCGCGGCGCCGATGTGCCGCGCGATGCCGAATGGAAGTTTGGCCAGCTGCCCAACGGGCTGCGCTGGGCCGTGCGCGAGAATGGCGTGCCGCCGGGGCAGGTTTCCATCCGCATCCGCATGGATGTGGGATCGCTGCATGAGCGCGCCGAGGAGGCCGGTTTTGCCCATCTCATCGAACATCTGGTGTTTCGCGAATCGAAATATCTGGGCCCGGCGCAGGCCATTCCCACATGGCAGCGGCTGGGCGCCAGTTTTGGCACCGACACCAATGCCGAAACCACCCCCATCCACACCGTGTTCAGCATCGACCTGCCCGATGCCACGTCCGCCAGCCTCGACGAAAGCTTCCGCCTGCTCTCCGGCATGATGATCGCGCCGACGCTGAGCGAGGCCGATATCCGCACCGAGGCGCCGATCGTGCTGGCCGAGAAGCGGGAGAATGGCGGCACGGCCGAGCGTGTGGGCGATGCCAAGCGCGAGGTGCTGTTCGCCGGCCAACCTCTGGCCGACCATTCCACCATCGGCCCGGTCGCAACCATCGAGGGCGCGCATGAGGCGGCGGTGAAGGCCTTCCATGCCCGCTGGTATCGCCCGGAAAACGCGGCGATCATCGTGGCGGGCGATGCTGATCCGCGCTTGATGGCGGCCCTGATCACCAAATGGTTCGGCGACTGGGCGGTGACGGGCCCGCACACGCCCGCGCCCGATTTCGGGCATCCTCAGGCGGTTTCCGGGCCAGTTTCCGGGCTAGTTTCCGGGCCAGTCTCCGGGGCAGCGGCGGGCGCGGATGCTGGCGCGACGCCGGTTGGCCCGGCAAAAGTGCTGGTTGTGCCGGGCCTGCCCCGCTCGGTTGCCTGGGCGGTGGAGCGGGCATGGCACGAGAAGGACGACACCATCGTCTATAATCAGGGCAAGATGATCGACGAACTGGCTCTGGCGATCATCAACCGCCGGCTGGAAACACGGGCCCGCGCGGGTGCGCCCTACCTTGGCGCGCAGATGGGAGCTATCAACGAAAGCCGGTCGGTGGAGGCAACCTATGTGGCGGTGACCCCGCTGGATGGCGATTGGCGGGCGGGCATTCGCGCCGTGCGCGGCGTGATAGCCGATGCGATGGCGCATCCGCCCACGACGGAGGAAATCGCCCGCGAGGCGGCCGAAATGAACATCGCCTATGTCAGTCAGGTGCAGCAGCGCAGCCTGCAGCCGGGTGGGCGGCTGGCCGACGAGATGGTCGGCGCGCTCGATATTCACGAGACGGTGACCTCGCCCGAGGGCATGTTGCAGGTGTTCCGCTCCACCGTGCCCCATGCCACGCCGCAGGCGGTGCTGACCCATACGCGAGCGTTGTTTTCCGGGGCCGCGATCCGCGCGCTCTATGTTACCCCGGATGCTGGCGATGGCGATGATGCCGCTCTGGTTCGGGCGCTGAGCGAGCCGGTGACGGCAATCGGCAAGGCGGGCGGGCAGGGGGCGGGCGGGCAGGGGGCGGGCGGGCAGGGGGCGGGCAAGCCACTGTCCTTTGCCGCGCTGCCGCCCATCGGCAAGCCGGGCCCCGAGCCGAAGACCCAGCCCACCGGCCTGCTGGAAATAGAGCGGCTGGATATGGGCAATGGCGTCACCGCCCTGCTGTGGCCCACCCGGGACGATCCCGGCAGGGTGACCGTGGAGGTGCGTTTCGGCGGCGGCTATCGCGCCTTTGGCCCGGGCGATGCGCCCTATGCGATGCTGGGCAATATGGCGCTGGTGAGCGAGGGCGAGGGCATTCTTGATCAGGAGGCGCTGGAGCGCGTCTCCAGCGGGCGCAAGATGGGCTTTGAATTCGCCATGGGTGCCGCCACCTTCTCCTTCACCGCCGAAACCCGGGCAGAGGATCTGGCCGATCAGCTCTATCTCTTCGCCGACAAATTCGCCGAGCCTCGCTGGGATGCCCAGCCGGTGCTGCGGGCGCGGGCGCTGGCCAAGGGGGCTTACGACAGTTTTGCCGCAAGCCCGCGCGGCGTGCTGGGGCGCGACCTGCGCTATCTTCAGCGTGGCGGCGATCCCCGTTATGCCACCGCCACGCCCGACCAGTTGGCCGCCGTGACGCCGGAGGGTTTCCGCAAGGTTTGGGAACCCATCCTGCGCGAGGGGCCGATCTAGGTGGAAATATTCGGCGACGTAACGCGCGCGGCGGCGATTGAAGCCATGCGGCGCAGCTTTGGCGCGCTTGCGCCCCGGCCACCGCTGCCGGCCGCCATCCTCGCGGTGCCGCTGGGCATGGCGGCGCCCGCGCCCGAGCCGGTGGTTCTGCGCCACAAGGGCGACGCCAATCAGGCGGCGGCGCTGGTGTTCTGGCCAACCGGCGGCGGCGTTGGCGGCGTTCACGAGGCCCGCCAGCTGGAAGTGCTGGCACAGGTTTTCACCAATCGCCTGCTGGAGGCCATGCGCGAGAAGGCCGGGGCCAGCTACGCGCCGCAGGTTGTCTCCGACTGGCCGGTGGATTTCGCCAGCGGTGGCACCATCAGCGCGCAGGCGGGGCTGCAACCCGAGATGGCCGCGACCTTCTTTGCCACCGCCGACCGCATAGCCGGCGATCTGGCCGCCAAACCGCCATCGCCCGACGAAATGGCCCGCGTGCTGGGGCCAATGAACGAGGAGATAGCCCGCGCCGCCAGCGCCAGCGCCTTCTTCATGGGGCAGATCGAGGGGGGCACGCAGGACCCTTCGCGCATTGCCGCCTTCCCGTCGATCTTCAAGGATTATGCCAGCGTGAGCCCGGAGGAGATCCAGCACCTGGCTGCCCGCTATCTGGTTGCTGGCCGGGCGTGGCGGCTGGCGGTGCTGCCGCAGGGCTGGGGCCCGACGGCAAAGGCTGGAGCCTCGGCGGCGCTTCCCTCGTCTGCCCAGGCTTCGCCGAGCCAACCTGCGGCTGCCGGGACACCGGCGGCGGGCATGACGCGCGCGGCACCCGCCGCGTCTGGCCATGTAGGCCTGTAGCGTTGGCCTGTAGCAGGCGGGCAATGACGGAACTGCGGGTGGCCGGGCTTGGGCCTTGCGCAACAGGGCAAACAGGCCAAACCGGGTTCCCGGCCTCATCATTGGGCCGATCATTGGGCCGATCACTGTGATCGCTATCCCCGCTTTGCATTTGGGCTCCCGCGCGGCTATGGCCCGGCTCCTGTGTAAGAGGAGCACATCACGTGGCCAATAACTCGGCAAGCATCTGGACCCCCGAAAGCTGGAAGCGCCACGAAGCGCGCCATCTTCCCGCTTATCAGGACACCGAGGCCCTGGGCCTGGTGGAGCAGACGCTGGGCAATTTTCCGCCGCTGGTGTTCGCCGGGGAAGCGCGCGCGCTGAAGGCGGACCTCGCCGAGGTTGCCGCCGGGCGCGGATTTCTGCTGCAGGGCGGCGATTGCGCCGAGAGCTTCGCCGAATTCCGGGCCGACAATATTCGCGACACATTCCGTGTGTTGCTGCAGATGGCGGTGGTCCTCACCTTCGCCAGCAAGCAGCCGGTGGTGAAGGTTGGCCGCATGGCCGGACAGTTCGCCAAGCCACGCAGCGCCCCCACCGAGACCATCGGCGGCGTGGAGCTGCCGAGCTATCTGGGCGACATCATCAACGGCATCGAGTTTGACGCCGAGACCCGCCGCAACGACCCGGAGCGGATGATTCGCGCCTATACGCAAAGCGCGGCGACGCTGAACCTGCTGCGCGCCTTCAGCCACGGCGGCTATGCCAATCTGCGGCAGGTGCACCGCTGGACTCTGGACCATATCGACCGCAGCCCCTGGGGCGAGAAGTTCTCCGCCATGGCCGACCGTATCGGCGAGGCGATGGACTTCATGGCCGCCTGCGGCATCGACCCGGCCACCGTGCCGCAGTTGCAGGGCACCAATTTCTACACCAGCCACGAGGCGCTGCTGCTGCAATATGAGCAGGCGCTGACCCGCAAGGATTCGCTGACCGGCGACTGGTATGATTGTTCGGCCCACATGCTGTGGATCGGCGACCGCACCCGCTTTGACGATTCGGCCCATGTCGAATTCCTGCGCGGCGTGGGCAACCCCATCGGCATGAAGTGTGGGCCGAGCCTTGAGCCCGACATGCTGCTGCGTCTGCTCGACCAGCTGAACCCGAAGCGCGAGGGCGGCCGGATCACGCTTATAGCTCGCTATGGCCACGACAAGGTCGAAGCTGGCCTGCCCAAGCTGGTGCGCGCGGTGAAGGCCGAGGGCCATCCGGTGGTGTGGAGCTGCGATCCGATGCACGGCAACGTGGTCAAGACCGACAGTGGTTACAAGACCCGCCCCTTCGAACGCATTCTCGCCGAGGTGCGCGGGTTCTTTGCCGTCCACCGCGCCGAGGGCACCCATGCCGGCGGCATCCATATCGAGATGACCGGGCAGGATGTCACCGAATGCACCGGTGGTCTGGTCGATGTGACCAACGAGACGCTGGCCGACCGCTATCACACCCATTGCGACCCACGCCTCAACGGCGCGCAGTCGATCGAGCTGGCCTTCCTGCTGGCCGAGGAACTGAACGTCGAGGCGCGGGACCGCAAGGCGCAGGCGGCGTGAGGGTTTGATGGCGAACGGGGACACGCAACCGCCGTTTGGCGCGGACGGCGCTGATGGTGGGGGCGGGTTTGTCCGTCAGCTGGGCTTGCGGATCGCCGTGTTCGCCGCCCTGCTTGGGGTGCTGCACATAGCGGGCGCGGGCGCGCGCCGCGAGAGCCTCATCACCGGCACGCAGGCCACAGACGTCCTTGCCACCATGCAGGGGCGGATGACCCGCGAGGCGGTTTTCCGCACCGCCTCCAGCGTGCCCGGCATCGATTCCGACACGCGCGCCGCTGATCTCGGCGCGGCGACGCGGCTGGGGCAGGACAATCCTTCGGGCTCGGGCATCGCGCAAATGGCCGCGCGCGGGGCTGGGCTGCGCCATGAGAGCAGCGCATGGGACGGTGCCGCCGAAGGGTTCGATCTGGGCGAAAGCGCCCTGCAACTGGCGATCATGCTGCTGGCGGTCGCGCTGGTAACCGGCACCTCTGGCTCCGGCGTCTCCGGCACTTCCGGCCGCATGGCGAAGGCCGCCAGCTACCTGGCCGGGGCGGGTGTCGCGCTTGCCCTGCTCACCGCGCTGGTGGCGGCGCTCGCCTGAGAGCGCCTGCCCGCTGGTAACCGGGCCAATTCCTCGGCCGGGATGCTCTCAATCAGGCCCGGCAAAGCCCGGCAGATAGGCCGCCTCGTGGCTGCGGGCCAGCGACACGCCCTTTTTCACCGCGCTTGAGAATTTCGCCTCCACCTGATGGCGGCGGATGCGGTCGCGAAAGAAATCCGCCCAGAGGAATTCGGTGTAGGGCAGGGGGCTCTTGGCATAGCCGCCCGCGCGGCGCACCTCTCCGGCAAGGCTCCGGTAGGGGTCGTCCACCAGCTTGGCGATGTGGCGCGGCAGATCCGCCAGATCGCGACGCTTGCCGGTCTCGTCATAGGCGTGCAGCCAGTTGCGGTTATCCATCACGGAAATGAACCGTTTTTTGGGCAAATGGTTGAGCTTGGCGATGATCGACACCAGCACATGCTCCACCCCTTCCTCATGCAGCGCCAGCGCCAGATGGTGGTGATCGATCAGCCATGGCACATCGCCGGGGCCAATCACGACCGGGATCATATGCTGGCCAAGGAAATCGCTGGCGTCGGTTTTGCGACGCTTGCGCCACTCCTCGCGCTTGGCGCGCACCTCGCGCAGGCCAACGGTCATTTGCGTTGGGCGCAAGGTGCGGATGGGGACCGGGTGCAGTACCGGTTCGATGCGGTGGGTCATGGCCATTGGGCATCTCCCTTATGATGTGGCGGTCCAGTCGTCGGGCCTGGGGCCCGGACCTGCCACTGTCCCCGAGGATTATGGGCGCCCGGGGTTACAGAATGGAATCCCGCCAATGTTGCCCGGCCAGAGCGGCGGCATCGGCCACAGAGAAGGTGGCGCTTTGGGCCAGCTTATTCAAGCCCGCTCGCATGAGAACCTCCCTGACGTGATCATGCGCGCGAGCCAGGATCACACGGATGCCCACGGCCCCCAGCGATGAGGCGAATTCGTCCAGCGCGTCTATGGCGGTACTGTCGAGATCGTGGCTTTCCTCCAGACTCAACACCAGCACCGGGGCGCCGGCAGCCCGGGCCTGCGCCGCGATGCTGCCCAGCACGGTTTCGGCATTGGCGAAGATCAGCGGGGCGTTAGGCCGCCAGATGGTAACGCCGGTCATCGGATGGGCTTCGGCGTGTTGGGCAAGGTCGACGAAATCATGGCTGTCACCCACCTGCCCCAGTTGGCTCACCGACGGGTGCGACAGGTCATAGAGCAAATGGGCGATGGACAGGGCAATGGCCGCCAGCATGCCGTTCAGCACACCCAGCAGCAGCACGCCCAGTGCGGCGGCAAGGGCGATCCAGTGGTCGCGGCGGATGTGGAACAGGCGGATGATGGGGGCGGGCGACAGCGCATGGGTGAGAGCCGCCACCACCACGCCCGCCAGTACCGGTTCGGGAATACGGGCGATGAGCCCCCCGGCAAACAACGCCAGCCCCAGCAGGGCCAGCGCGGCGCTGAGCCCGGCAAGGCGGGAGGTGGCGCCCGCCGCCTCGTTGGCCGATCCCGCCGAGAAGCCCGCGCCCACCGGCATGCCCTGCACCAGCGCGGCGGCAAGATTGGCGACGCCCAGCGCGCCGAGTTCGCGATTGGCGCTCAGCGGATCGCCATGGCGCAGGGCGAGGTTGCGCATGGTCCCCCAACTCTCGGCGAAGACAATGAGCGCGATCGGCGCGGCAAGTTGTGCGAGACGCGGCACCAGCGCGAGGGGCGGGAGCGAAAGCGACGGCATCGCCAACGCCACGGGGCCCGCCAGTTCCACGCCCCAGCGGGTGAGGTCGAAGGCCTGTCCCAGCGCAATTCCCCCCAGAATTACCACCAGCGCGCCGGGCCATCGCGGCGCCCGGCGCAAGGCCAGCAGCGCGCCCACCGCACCCAGCCCCAGCAGCACGCTGGGCAGGTTGATCGCACCTGCCTGTCGCACCATGTGCGGCAACGCCTGCCACACCGGGCCGCGCTCCGCGCCCAGCCCGAGGAGCCTTGGCAATTGGCGGATGATGATGGTCAGCGCGAGGCCAAAGGCGAAGCCGCGCAGCACCGGGCGCGAAATGAAGCCCGACAGGCTGCCCAGACGGAACAGGGACAGGCCGAGGAACATGCCCCCCACCAATGCCACCAGCGCCGTGGCCAGCGCGTCCCTCATTTCTGGCCCGGCACCCGGCACCAGCCCGCCGCCGCCGGTTAGCCCGGCGATGGCCGCCGCCAGAATGGCCGCCGAGGACGAGGTTGGCGCCACCACGGCAAAGCGGCTGCGCCCGAGCAGACCATAGGCCAGGGCGCCCGCAATCGCCGCTGCCAGGGCGCGCCCGGGTGGCAGTCCGGCAATGCCGGCATAGGCCACGCCTTCGGGCAGCATCAGGCCGGCGACGGAAATGCCTGTGATAATGTCGCGCGGGTTCACTCGCTTCATGGCGTCAACCTGCCCGCTTGGCCCGGTAATGCCAAGCGGTAAAGGTGGCTGGCGGCGGCTTTCCGCATGGCTGCGCTGTGGTTGAAGCGGGGCGCAAAGTTTGCGCCGTCTGGCCGAGCCGGAGTCCGGGCGATATCCCCTCGCGCGACCGGCCAAGGTGCCAGCGGCGATGGCGGTGACAGGAGCCTATCCGGGGCTGGCTGTGGGCGGAAGGGAACTGGCTGGGCGAAAGGA
>CAIWFP010000422.1 GCA_903911985.1 uncultured Sphingomonadales bacterium | reverse complement strand
GCCTGCCAGTACCGGTGCGCTATTGCCGATGCGGGGGTATTATGAGCCTCTGCCGCCAAAAGGTGGGGTCGAGTTGCGGGCCGGCAGCCCTTATGGATCGACCCAATCCGGCATCGTCCAAGACACCAGCAGCCTTATCAATGCGTCAAAGCACCCCTACCTTTTAGTAGATGGCAACAGCCGCGTCCGTTTCCCGGCAAAGGATGGTATGGGCGCAGCGGCACCCTTAACAACGGCTGAAGCGCTGCAATTGCTTCGTGCCGCCTATGCCAGCGGACTCAAAACCCGCGCCCAGATTCGCAATCCCCCGGGTTCCGTCCTCGCCGTTACGGTCAGCGTAGTGGATGCCTTCGGTAGAATTCTTGGCGTGGCGACCATTCCCGACGCACCCGTTTTCGGCATCGACGTATCGTTGCAGAAGGCCCGTAGCGCCGTGTTCATGTCTAGCACACATGGTGACCAGGCCATGTTGTCCACAAAGGCCAATACTTCCCCGGCACCGGGGCTATTACCCGCGCCTCAGATCGCGAAATTCTCCAAAGCGGCGACGGCTTTCTTTGGCAAGCAGGTTTTTTCGGGCGCCTATGCCTGGGGAGCGCGATCTATTGGCAATATTGAACGCGACACCTTTCCCGACGGGATCGATACCACGCCTGCAGGGCCGCTTTCTCTGCCGCAGAAACTATCGACTCCATTTTCGGACGGGCTCCAGCTCAATCTGATCATCGATAACATCGCCGAGCATATTCTCTATGTCGCGGGTAAATCTCCAACCGATACAGTTGCGCTGTGCACGTCGCTGCCCGGCCCGCCGGACGCACCGTTTGGTATTCCGGTTCTGGCAAACGGCCTGCAAATTTTTCCGGGCGGATTTCCCATCTATCGCAAGGGCCAACTGGTCGGTGGCATCGGTATCTCGGGGGATGGCGTCGATCAGGACGACATGACTGCCTTCCTCGGCATCTATAATGCGGGCCAGCAGCTGAATACCGGCATCGGTGAGGCGCCAACGGCCATTCGCGCCAGCCAGTTGCACTCCCCGAAGGGTGGCCTCGGGCCGCATTACGTCAATTGCCCGTTCGCGCCCTATGTCGGCAGCAACTCGCAAAACCTGTGTATCGGCAAATGAGGCGCGACGCTTACCTTGCCGCTGTCTCGGCCACCGCGCTTATGGCCGCCGGCACGGCATTCGCGCAGGACGAATTCCAGAAGCCTGGTGCATCCATCATGGCGCCGGAGCCTGAGCAGAACGGCAATGGTCTGTCGCCTGTCTCGCCCGACGCTGAATACAGATCGGTGCCGGTTCCCGATCGTGTCCGCATCGTCAACGCGCTGGGCGTACCGGACGACGCGCTCAATCCGTATCACCAAAGCACGCTCAAGGGCGACCGTCCGGTCTTCGACGACTGGTATGTGGTTGTCGGCGCGATAACCGATACTTTGTATGAAGCGCGCACCGTGCCGATCCCGGTCAACACGGTCGTGGCCAATCAGCAGGAAGGCAACGATCAATTCGGCAAGCCGCGTCAGACTTTTTTCACGCAGACGCTGATCCCGACATTCTCGATCATCAAGGGCGACACGACCTTCAAGCCGCCGGAATTCGAGTTCACGGTCACCCCGGCGATCAGCTTCACCCATCTGGGCGTCGAGGAACTGGGCGTCGTCGATATC
>CAIWFP010000421.1 GCA_903911985.1 uncultured Sphingomonadales bacterium | reverse complement strand
GATGGCGGCCTGCATGCTGTCGCCGCGCAACGCATGGCGCAAAGCGGTGCCCATGTGCTGGCCTATGATCTCTATAAGGATTCCGCCCGAGGCACCGTGTGGACCAATGTGACGGCGGCGGTCTACGGCACTGGCGACGGCACCGCCCAAACCATCACCATTTATGGCCGCGTTGCCGCCGGTCTGCCCTCGGCACCAAGCAGTTTCGCGGATTATACCGACACCGTCGTCGTCACCCTCACCTATTGATAAGGGCGTGGGCGCGCTTTTTCTGGTGAAGCTGCTCGCGCTTGGCGCGGCGACTGTCGGTGGTCTTCCCGCGGGCAGCTACACCATTTCGCCGGTCAATGTCCGGCTGCCCCACGGGCAAACCTCCACCTCGGTCAATGTCACGAGCTCCCGGCTGGAGCCGATGGCGATCCAGGCGCAAATTTTCCGCTGGTCGCAAGAAGGCGACACGGATGTGCTCACCCACACCTCCGACATCATCCTCTCGCCGCCCATGGCCACCATCCCCAGCGGCGCCGTGCAGACCTTTCGCCTGCTCCTGCGCCCCGGCCACGGCGCCGATCGGGAACGCCACTATCGCCTGCTGCTGGAGGAGATCCCGACGGCCGGCACAGCCGATGGCCGCCTGAGCTTCTCGATGCGCGCCTCCATTCCCGTGGTCGTCGCGCCCGAACAGCCGGTCACCTCCAATATGGAGTGGCGCGCCACGCGCGGGGCCGACACCACGATTGTCCTCACCGTCACCAATTCCGGCCCCGCCTACGACAAGATCATGGCCCTTGCCGCAACCATGCCGGATGGCGAGATCGTCAACGCGGTTCCCTCCGGCACAAACCCATATGTCCTTCCCGGAGCGCAGCGTCAGTGGACGCTTCGTGGCAAGACCTCAACCGGCGCCGTGCATCTCGACATTTCGGCGCGCGCGGGGGCGTCGATCAGGAATTTGCCCATCACGCAGTGAAACCCGCCGTGGCCCTGCTGATCGCATGGATCGCCAGCGCCCAGCCGATCCCGGCCTCCGCCACGGATGCGCCCGAAGTCCTCGGCCTGACCCTGAACGGACAGGCCACAGGCCTGGTCGGCGAATTTCACCGCTGCGACGGCCAGCCCTGCGCCATGGCGGCGGACCTTGTCGCGCTGGGCTTTGTCGTGCCTGCGGATCTGGCATCATCCACCCAGCCCATTACCCTTGCGGCACTCCCCGGCGTTCAGTTCCGGGTGGACGAGGCCGCGCAGATGATTTTTGTCACCGCCAGCAACGCCGCGCTGCAAACCACCGTCATCGGCGACGAGGCCCAGACCACTCTTACCCCCCTGTCGCCCTCCGGTTACGGCGCGGTGCTCAATTACGATTTCCTGGCGAATGGCTCAAAGGCGGGCGCCAGCGCCGCCACCTTGCTGGACCTGCGGGCATTCGGCCCCTTCGGCAGTTTCGAGACCGGCGCCAATGTCACCCTCGCCTCCGCCGGGCAGGGCCCCTCGGTTCAGCGGCTGAACAGCACCTACACCTATGCCGATCCCAACCGCCTGATCCGGTTGCGCCTCGGCGATGTGGTCACCGGGGCGCTGGTGTGGACCCGCGCGATCCGCCTCGGCGGCATCCAGATCAGCCGCGATTTCAACCTGCGGCCCGATCTGGTCACCTATCCGCTGCCCGCCTTTTCCGCCTCGACGGTGGTGCCCGCAACGGTAAGCCTGATCGCCAACGGCATCCAGCAATCGAGCACCACCGTCCAGCCCGGGCCCTTTGCCGTGCACATGCTGCCGGTCATCACCGGCGCGGGCGAGGTTTCGCTGGCCTTGCAGGATTCTCTGGGCCGCCAGACCCTCGTTACCCTGCCGTTCTACGCCAGCAACGAATTGCTCAAACCCGGCCTCACCAGCTTCTCGCTCGATGCCGGCATGATCCGCGAGGGCTATGGCACCGCCAATGATCACTACGCGCGCTGGGCCGCCAGCCTGTCGGCGCGCCATGGCCTGACCGATTGGCTCACCATGGAAACCCATGGCGAAACCACCGATGGTCTGGGCCAGATCGGCATCGGCGCCACGGTCCGCATCGGCGCCTTGGGCATCGCCAGTGCCGCCCTGTCGGGCTCGGGCAGCAGCCGCGCCTCCGACAGTGCCCAACGCTGGGGCGGCTACGCCAGCCTCGGCTTTCAACGGGTCTCGCGCCGGTTCAATTTCAGCGTCAACGCCAGCTTCGACACGGTGGGCTACCGGGATATCGGCGCGATCCGGGGCTTTGCCCTGCCCAAGTCCACCCTCGATGCCAACGCCAGTTTCCAATCGGCCCATTGGGGGCTCTTCGGCATCTCCTATATTTCCCGCAGCAATTACAAAGGGAGCGTCGGCCTGCCCTTCGGCGGCGGCATCCTGTCCAGCAGCGAATCGCGTTTCCGCATCGTCAACGCCAGCTATAACGTCCGTCTGGCCCCCATCGTCTCCTTCCGGCTGAGCGCATACCAGAACCTCAACGCCCGCGGCAGCCACGGCGCCAGCTGCGGGCTCTATTTCAATTTCGGCAAAAGGGGCACCTCCGCCTCGCTCGAGGCCTCCAACGACAGCGGCCAATCCACCCGCTCGGCCAGCCTCGCCAAAAGCGCGCTCGATCCCGGCGATGTCGGATACCGCCTCGGCGCCATCGGGGGCAACTCCGCCCGCCTCAGCGCCGAAGCGGAATATTACGGCCAATGGGGGCGGCTTACCGGCGGCGTGGAACAATCCGCCCATGCCACGCTGGGCCAACTGGGCGCGCGCGGCTCGTTAAGCCTGATCGCTGGCGCCCTGTTCGCCAGCGATCACATCGACGACAGCTTTGCCGTGGTCCACACCGGCGATGTCGCCCATGTGCCGGTGCAATACGAGAACCGGCCGATCGGGACGACCAATGCCAAGGGCCTCCTTCTCGTGCCCTCCCTGCTGTCGTGGCAGAACAACCGCCTCTCGCTGGATCCCCTGCGCCTGCCACCCGATGTCGTGGTCGGCCAGATATTCACCATCGTGCGCCCGCGCTCCGGCTCGGGCATCCTCGTCAATTTCCCCATTCAGAAGGTCCACGCGGCGGTGATTATCCTGCACGACAGCCACGACAAGCCCATCCCCATCGGCTCCACCGTGGAGGCAACCGGCTCTCCCGCCCAAACGGTCGGCTACGACGGCGAGGCCTATCTCCAGAACCTCAAGCCGGAAAACGCCCTCAGGGTTACGCGACCGGACGGCGTGGTATGCCTTGCCCATGCCCGCTACCATCCAGTCGTCGCGGATATTCCCACCATCGGCCCTGTCCCATGCCTGTAACCCGCCCCGCCAAACTCCTCGTCGCCGCAACTCTGGCGCTCGCCCTGCCACAGGGCGCGATGGCCAAATCCGGCCCCGGCGTCGTCTGCTCGCTTGCCACCACCGCCCTCATGTTCGGGGACTATCTGCCCTTGCGCCGCACCTCGGCGGATTCCACCGCCGTCATTTCCGTCACCTGCACCACCGCCGCCACCTCGCCGGAGCCCGTCACCGGCAGCATCGCCCTGGCGGGCACCGCGCCCGCCGCAAACCGCCTGCTCAGCCACGGCCACCACGCCATCCGCTATCAACTCTATGCCGACCCCGCGCGATCCCGCGTCTGGGGCGATGGCGCCGCCAGCGGGACGACCGTGGCCATCTCCGGCAAGGTCAGCGCCACCCTGCCCTATCGGCAAACCATCAGGGTTTACGGGCGGATCGCGGCCAACAATCCATCCGCCGCAGCCGACTTCTATGCGGACACCATCACCGCCACTCTCGATTACTGATCGCCACAAGCGGCCGCACCCATCGCGCCGCCCGCCCGGGTGCGGCCCGGGTGCGGGGCACCCCATGGATAAATCGCTTTCAGAAGCGCGCCTTGCTGGTTAACGGTGCGCCGGGGGCGCTGGATGCCGGGAGAGTTTATGTTGCAACCAAGCCTGCCAACCCGCCAACCGGCCACAAGCGCATGACAGAGGAGCTTCTCGCCCGGCTGCACCACCGGGCCCCGGCAATCTGGCGCAAGGTGCAAGGTCCGGCGCGGCTGGCGCTGATGGCGGTGGTGGTCTTTGTGCTCGCCCGCAACCTCGGCGCGATAGGCTGGGGCAAGGTGGTGCGTAATCTGCCGACCAACCCGTGGTTCTACGGCGTGTTTATCGTCAACTATTGCAGCCTGCCGTTTTACGAGACGATCATCTACAACTGGCTGTGGCGTACCGGCTTCAGCGTTATTCCGGCGCTGCTGCGCAAGCGGGTCTATAACGAGGCGGTGCTGGAATATTCGGGCGAATCCGCATTGTTCATGTGGGCGCGCGACCACACCCGCATCGGCG
>CAIWFP010000420.1 GCA_903911985.1 uncultured Sphingomonadales bacterium | reverse complement strand
GCCCCATCCCGCATCCCCCCATCCCGCATCCCCCCATCCCGCATCCAGGGCGCATCCGGCTCCTCCCCCGGCACCTCGGCATAGCCCGCCAGCTCCCCGCGCCCCAGCTCCACCCGAATCGCCGCCAACACCGCCTCCGGCTCGGGCAGGCGCCCGGGGCCAAACTCCCCACAAGCCATCGCCCCCACATCGGGCTCCATCACCACCACGCCGCGCCCGCGCAGCGTCGCGACATTGGCGCGCGTCGCCGCATGCTCCCACATCCGCACATTCATCGCAGGCACCGCCAGCACCCGCTTGTCCGTCGCCAGCAGCAGCGTCGTCGCCAGATCATCGGCAATCCCCGCCGCATGCCGCGCCAGCAAATCCGCCGTCGCCGGGCACACCACCACCAGATCCGCCTGCCGGCTGAGCTGGATATGCCCCATCTCCACCTCGTTTTTCAGATCCCACAGCGTGGTATGCACCGGCTTCTCCGAAAGCGCCGCCAGCGTCATCGCCGTCACGAAATGCGCGCCCCCCTCGGTCAGCACGACAGTAACCTCGGCACCCGCCTTGCGGATCAACCGAACCAGCTCGCAGGATTTGTAAGCGGCAATGCCACCACCCACCACCAACAGAATACGCGCGTTTTGCATAAGCGAGCTTTTGCCCGGTGCGGGGGCGGGGTGCAAGCGGGGGTTAGGGAAGTGGGAGATTGGGATGATTGAGCAGAAAGATGCGAGGGACTCGTCCCTCGCGCTCCCATTACTGTCTTCGTAGCACCAACCCCTCGGCGTAGCGCCCTGCCGCGTAGCGGCATTAAAAGCCTGCGGCGCCGCGAGTTTGCGCAAGACCGAACCCTTGGCACCCACGTGGACAGTTCCGGGAGCGCGTGGGGGTAACCCCCCTCGCACCTTCCCCTCAAACCCTCAAACCCTCAGCCCCAAAACCCCAACCACCAAGCCGCCCACACGCCCCCGGCGCCCGCAATCGCGGCAAAAACATAGCCCAGCCACCCGGCCCCACTCCTGCGCCGCCACACCAGCGGCACTTCCGGCAGAGGCGGCTGCTCGGGTTCGCCGCCCTTGGGCGGATAGGCATCCTCGATGCGCGACAGCAGCCCGGGCAGGCGGGCGAGCAGGCGCAATCCGCCATGCATCCGGTCGGCCAGCGCCGCCTCCGGTCCCAGTTCGTCGCGCATCCACGCTTCGACGAAAGGCCCGGAGACGTCCCACAGGTTGATATCCGGGTCCAGCTGCGTCGCCAGCCCCTCGATCATCACCATGGTCTTTTGCAGCAGCAACAGGTGTGGCTGGGTCTGCATGTCGAAATCGCGGGTAATGGCAAACAGCGCGTCGAGCATCTGGCCATAGGATATTTCGCCCACCGCCCGCCCGCGAAGCGGCTCGCCCACCGCCCGCAGCGCCGAGGCGAAATCGTCGAGCGAATGGTAGGACGGCACATATTGCGCCTCGAAATGGATTTCCGCCACACGCCGGTAATTGCCGGTGGTCAGGCCAAACAGGATCTCGCCCAGCCACACCCGCGCCCGCCGGTCGATCCGCCCCATGATGCCGAAATCGATGGCGACGATGGTCCCGTCCGCCTCGATGAACAGGTTCCCCTGATGCATGTCGGCATGGAAATATCCGGCATAGATCGCCTGCGCGAGGAACGACAGCACCAGCCGCCGGGCAATGGCCGGCAGATCATGCCCCGCCGCCTTCAACGCAGGAGTATCCGACAGCTTGATCCCGTCGATCCACTCCAGCGTCATCACGCTGCTGGTGGTCCGCGACCAGTCGATCGAAGGCACCCGAAACCCCGCCGTGCCCTTGGTCACTTCCGCCAACTCGCTGGCACTGGCCGCCTCGCGCCGCAAATCCAGCTCACGCATGGTCCAGCGGCGGAAATTGGCGATCACCAGCCGGGGCCGCAACCTTGCCGCCTCGCCACCTGCCGCCTCGACATGGGCGGCGGCCCATTCATAGGTCTGGATATCGCGCTCCAGACGGCCGCGAATGCCGGGCCGCAACACCTTCACCGCCACCCTTGCGCCCTCTGGCGTCACCGCCCGATGCACCTGCGCGATGGAGGCCGAACCCACCGCCACGGGCTCTATCCCGGCAAACAGGGCGCTCAGGGGCTTGCCCAGACTGCTCTCGATCTCACCGGCAATTTCGGCAAAATCCACCGGCGGCACGCTGTCCTGCAACCCCATCAGATTGCGCGCGGCCTCCTCGCCCACCACATCGGGGCGGGTGGCAAGGCTCTGCCCCAGCTTGATCGCGGCGGGCCCGATGGCCTGAAACGCGGCGGAATAATCGGGCTGATCGGGCGTGCGCAGGCCAAACCGGGCCAGCCGCGCCAGCCGCCGCAGCGCCACCGGCGTCGCCGCATGCCCCTCGATCCCGCGCAAAGCCCCATGGCGCCCCAGCACCCGGCCCCAGCGCAACAACCGCCATGCATGCGTGATCGACCCGCTCATCGGCGGTCAGACTTTCCAGCCGGAATGGATCGCCACCAGGCCGCCCAGAATCGGCTCCACCTTCGTCTGGCTAAAACCCGCCGCGCGGATCATCCCTTCAAACTCGGGCATCTTGGGAAAGCGGCGAATGGATTCGATGAGATAGCGATAGCTGTCGGCGTCCCCGGCAATCGCCTTGCCGATCCGCGGCACCAGCCGGTGCGAATAGGCGTCATAGACCTCGCCAAACCCCGGCCACTGGGTCGTGGAAAACTCCAGACAGAAAAACCGCCCGCCATGGCGCAACACCCGGAAAGCCTCCGCCAGCGCCCGGTCGATATGCGTCACATTGCGAATGCCGAAAGCGATGGTGTAAGCGTCGAAAAACCGGTCGGGAAAGCTCAGGATTTCCGCATTCTGGCAACTCCACACCAGGCCGTCTATCCCACGCTTGACCGCCCGCTCCATGCCGACATCCAGCATGTCCTGATTGATGTCCGACACGGTAATCGAAGCACCAGCTTCCGCCATGCGAAAGGCAATGTCCCCCGTGCCCCCCGCCATGTCGAGGATCTGCTCGCCCTCGCGCGGCTTCACCCGCCGCACGGACTTGTCCTTCCACACCCGGTGCAAGCCCAGAGACATGGCATCGTTCATGATGTCATATTTCTTCGCCACGCTGGAGAAAACCGCGCCCACGCGCGCCTCCTTCTCCTCGGGGGCCACCTCTTCATACCCAAAAGATACCGTCTCGCTCATGGCCAGAGCCTCTAGGACCATTTTGCAGGCGCGAAAAGGGCAAAGGCCGGAAAAGGCAAAGGGGAAATAAGGGGACAAGATGCGAGGGGATTATCCCCTCGCGCTCCCGGACCTGTCCACCTGAGCGCCAAGGGTTCAACCTTGCGCAAACTCGCCGCGCCGCAGGCATTATAGCCGCTGCGCGGCAAAGCACTCCGCCGCAGAACACACGCCACGCAAAAAGGGAAAGGGAGCGCGAGGGACGAGTCCCTCGCACCTTACCCCTTCAAATTCGCTCTTAAATCAGCTCGATCGCCACAGCCGTGGC
>CAIWFP010000419.1 GCA_903911985.1 uncultured Sphingomonadales bacterium | reverse complement strand
GACCGATGGCGGCCTGAAAATCCGCACCCTGCGCCTGCCCGACGTCTTCCAGGACCACGACAGCCCCGACAAGCAATACGACACCGCAGGCCTCAACGCAGCAGGCATCGTCGATGCCGTGTTGAAGGCCCTCAGGTGGAATGAGGCAAGCGTGGAAAAAGAGGTGAGGGCCTAACCCCCATCACATCACCCCATGCATCAGCCGCTTGAGGGGCTTGGCCAGCGCCAGTAGCACCGCGCCGATCACCACCGCCGCCCAGCCGATGTGGGTGAACACGCCGACATAGGTCTCAAGGCTCAGGCGCGGATTGGTGACCTCGCCGCCCACGGTTTCGACGCTGGCGAACTGGGCCACGACGCCCGCGACATATTGCGCCACCGAGATTGACAGGAACCACACCCCCATCATCAGCCCGACGATGCGGGCGATGGACAGCTTGGTGATCATCGACAGGCCGACCGGCGAGATGCACAGTTCGGCCATGGAGTGGATCAGATAAAGCCCGGCCAGCCACCACAGGCCCACCTTGAAGTCGGCGCTGGCATAGCGCGTGCCCCACACCAGAAACAGGAAGCCCGCGCCCACGCCCACCAGCGCCACGCCGAATTTCACCGGTATGGTTGGCTCGCGCCCGGACCGCGAAAGGCCATTCCACAGCAGCGAGAACAGGGGCGCCAGCAGGATGATAAACAGCGCGTTGAAGAACTGGGTTTGCCCCGCGCTGATGGAAAAGAGGCCGAACACGCTCATGTCGGTATTGCGGTCGGCAAACAGGGTGAGCGAGGAGCCGGCCTGTTCGAACAGCGTCCAGAACACGGTGTTGAAGGTGATGAGTACCATCGCCGCCAGCATCATCCGGAATTCACGCAAAGAGCCATTGCGCCACGACCAGACCAGAATGCCCGGAACCGCCACCAGAAATGTGCCGAACATCAGCTTGCCCAAGATCGGCAGCGAGGCGAGATAGCCGATCAACCCGCTGCTTTCGGGGGGCTTCACGTAATCGGCGAGGCCGGTGAACAGCAGATAGACCAGCGGGATGGCGAGAAAGGTGCCGATATAGATCAGCCAATCCCTGCCACCATTGGCGTGTTGGGGGCGCTCGCCATGGCCATCCAGCATGCCGCCGTCGAACTGGAACAGTAACCACGACACCACCATGCCCGCCGCCGCCAGCGCGAAACCCGCCCACCAGCCCAGGCCGCTCCAGGAACCCATGCCCACCGCCAGCAGGGGACACAGTACCTGGCTGAAGAAGGAGCCCAGATTGATCCCCATGTAAAATATGGTGAAGCCCGCGTCGCGGCGCCGGTCGCCTTGCGCGTAGAGCCCGCCGACGATGGTGGAGATATTGGGCTTGAAATGGCCATTGCCGAGGGTGACCAGCGCCAGCCCGGCAATCAGCAGGAAGGTGTAGAGCGCCGACCGCTCGCCGCCAGCCGAAAAGCCGCCCGGGGCAATGCGCCGTGCCACGCTGCCATCGGCGCGCAGCAGGGAGACCGATTTGTCGTCGTTGCCCCTGATCCGCAAGGCTTGGCCATGATCGGTAACATATTGCCCCTTGGCCTCGGCCATGGCCCCGCCACTGGCCCTGTTGCCGGTGGCGAGGGTCACGTCATAACGCTGCCCCTCGATCATCGCATAGGGCCGCGCCGGGGCGCCGAGGCTGGACAGGCACAGCACCGCATAGCCCAGCGCCATGACGATCGCCCCGAATTTGACCGAACGCTTCGCCCCGAGAAAGCGGTCCGCCATCAGCCCGCCGATCAGCGGGGTGAGATAGACCATCGCGGTGAAGCCGCCGTAGAGGCCGGTGGTGGTCGTGTCGCTGAACAGGAAATGCTGGGCCAGATAGAGGGTGAGCAGCGCCCGCATGCCGTAATAGCCGAAACGCTCCATCGCCTCGGTCGAGAACAGCCGCGCGAGGGGGCGCGGATGGCCCATCCAGCCGGAGCTGGCTGGTGGCGGTGTGGTTTGGCTGGAAAAATCGGTCATGCGGGTGCGGGGCCTGTGGCTGGTGCTGGCGAAGCGGTTGAGCCTAGCGGCTATTGCCAATTTGACCAGTTGGCGTTTTTTCACTGGCGCAATTGCTGCCGGGCCCCAAGGGGGGGGTGGCGCGGGCGCCGCAGCGGTATCGACGCCAAACTGTCGCCTTATCGCGCATCACCATTGCGCAAAGCCGCGTGGTCTGGCATTTCTCGTGGACACAGGCGGGCTTACGCGGGTGGCGGCGGTCTGGGCATGGAGCCCTGGCGTTAAAGCCTCCCGCCGTGAATGCCCGGTTGTTCAGGCAGTGCCACGCGGCAAATGGTGTGCGGACCACGTCACGCGGGTCAAGATGAAGCGCCCTTGCCGGGCTGACCCTTCCAAAGGAGAGCGCAGATGATCAGATCGGAATTGCTGGCGGCACTGGCCAAGGCCAACCCGGAATTGCGGGCCGACGATATCGAGCGTCTGGTGGATGTGTTCTTCGACGAGATCGCCCAGCGTCTGGCCGAAGGTGGCCGGGTGGAGCTGCGCGGCTTTGGCGCCTTTTCCACCCGCGAGCGCGACCCGCGCAAGGGCCGCAACCCACGCACCGGCGAATCGGTGGATGTGCCCGCCAAGCGCGTGCCCTTCTTCAAGCCCGGCAAGGAAATGCGCGCGCGCCTCAATGTGGGGTAATCGCGTCTGATGGGCGTTGGCGGGCGATCCGCATCGGCACCGCTGCTTGTTTGCTTCGCCCCAATCTGTCAGAGGCATCTGCGCATTCGGCAAATCTACTGGTGCGCGCCCATGGGCGGACGTGGCGGAATGGTAGACGCCAGGGACTTAAAATCCCTTGAGCCAAAGCTCGTGCGGGTTCGAGTCCCGCCGTCCGTACCAATGGTGTGACAAGTCGCGGCGTGCTTCCATGGCGGCCGAGGCGCCAGCCTCAGATTGAGGGTGGGGCCAGTTCTATCCAGTTGCCATAGGATTTTGCCACGCGCCAGCCCGCGGCGGCATGGGCGTCGCCCACCGGCACGACCAGTGTTGCGCCAAATGAACCAAACCGCATTGCCACGCCGGGCTCGATGCGGCCCGCGTTCAGTCCCGCCACCACCGCGTTGACTGTCGCCACCTCACGGCGCTGCTCGCGCATTTCGGTGAGGTTCGGCATGTAGTAGGGATCACCATCGAGCCCCGACTTTCGGGCGAGGGCATTCCATTTCGGGCTGTCCTTGTGCTGCCAGACAAACAGGATCCTGCGGTCAGCCGGCTCGCGGGCGATGGCGCCCAGCATGGCGCGGGCATCGTCCGGTATCGCGGCATCGTAAAAGCCGATCGTCCTGTCGTAGTGATAGGCTGTGCGCTGGCCACTGAGGTTAAGCGCGAAGAACAGGCCGATCGCGGGCGCCATCAGCGCCAGCGCGCCAGCCAGATCCAGTGGCGGCAGTTTCATTCGCGGAAGCTTGGCGATGAGGGGAAGGCGGCCCTCCTGTGCCAGCCTGCGCAGGGCGAAAACCGCCAGCGCGGCAAGCGCGATCAGCAATGGCAGTTTCACCCATTTGCCGTCGGGCGTTACCTTCAACATGATCGCCGCGAGTGCCAGCAGTGCCCGTTCGACGCCACCCAGCGAAGGCGCCCGGCCTATCCACAGCAGCATCAGCGCGAACATGAGGAAGGCGCCGACCTCCAGGCCGCGTGCCGGGCTGATCAGAACCGCCATCGGCAGGGGCACAATCTGCCCACCAAATTTCAGATAAAGCCCACCCAGCAGATAGATCGCCAGACTGCCCGCCAGCACAAGGCCAATCCGGCGCGCCAGATTGCGCGGCTGGTGCTTCAGAGCCCAGAACGAAAAACCCATTGCGCCCAGAAACAGCGGATATTGAATCCCGGGTCCGCCAAAGGGATTGTCCTCAGCCGGATAGGATGCGGCCAGTGCCGCGAAGACAGGCGCTGCCTCCCCAGGCATGAGATGCGGTGCGTGCAGCGCCGACCACGCCGGTATGACTAGCGACAGCGCCAGAAGCATCCATGCTGCCGCCGAGTGACGTCCCTCCGTGAGCAGCATCAACACGGCGAAGCCGGTTACCGGCCAGCCAACCTTGAACGACAGCAAATTGATGGGAATGAGCAGCGCGCACATTGCTGTCAGCCGACCTTCCAGCAAAAATGCCAGAAACCAGAAGCGTAGGGTCGCCGCCAGGAAGGTCAGGGAGAAATTGTGCTCGAACAGCCAGCTCGACTTGTTGAGGCCGATGAATTTGAAATCGGCAAAGGCCAGCGCGAACAGCAGCGCCGCGCGCAGGCGCATATACGCCACGGCAAAGCTGTTGCCCAATATCCGCCATACCGCCAGCGCGGAGGCAAGGCTGCAGGCCAGATATGAGAAGATGATGAATCCCGGGCCGGTGAGATCGATCCGCCAATGGGCCAGTTGCGAGAAGATCAGGCTGGAGGCGGGCACGATGGAGTGGGTAAGGGCGTGATCGAGCCGGTAAAGGCCGG
>CAIWFP010000418.1 GCA_903911985.1 uncultured Sphingomonadales bacterium | reverse complement strand
GTGGTGTGAAGGCCGCCCCCGCACCCGCCGGCGGATCCCCGCGCAGCGCCACGATATGGCGCACCCCCGCCTGCCAATATTGCCCGGCGATCTCGGCGATCTCGCCCTTGCTGGCGCCAACACAGGTCAGATGCGCGGCGGGCGTCAGGCTGGTCTCGCGCACGAGGCGGGCGACAGTCGCATGGGTGCGCTCCCGCGTCGATCCACCCGCGCCATAGGTAACCGACACGAAGCGGGGGGCCAGCGGCGCGAGCTGGGTAATCGCCTCCCACAGCTGCGTCTCCATCTTCTCGCTCTTGGGCGGGAAGAACTCGAAGGAAACACGAATATCGGCCGGCAAATCGGCGAAGAGGGGGGCGATCATGCGGACAGGGCCTTTTCAATGGAAACGGGGTTGGAGGCGGTACGGCGGCCGGTCCAGATCTTCACGGTCAACTGCTGGCCCGCCACCGCGACCGGCGCCTCGGCGGCAAAGCCCGCATCGCTCAGCAAGCCCAGCATCTGCTCGTCGGTAAAGCCGAGTCGGGCGTGGGCATGTTCACTGCGCAATTCCTCGCGATCGTGGGCGGCAAAATCGACGATGGCAATGCGCCCGCCTTCGCGCGTGACGCGCGCCGCCTCGGCCAGCGCCACTTCTGGCGCCTGCGCATAGTGCAGCACCTGATGGAACAGCACCGTGTCAAAGCTGGCCCCGGCAAAGGGCAGAGAGGCAAAATCGCCCTGTGCCAGATCAACCCTGCCCGCCGGCAAATGCTGCACCCGGGCGCGGGCAATGCGCAACATCTCGGGGCTCTTGTCGAAGGCGGTGACATGGCTGGCATGGGGAGCAAACAATGCGGCCATGCGCCCGGTGCCCGTACCGATATCCAGCAAATTGCCCAATTGCTGCCCGTCATCGCCAGAAACGCCCAATGCGGCGGCCAGCGCGGCTTCCACCGGCTCATCCGCCCCCTGCATCAGGCGTAGCTGGTCCCATTGCGCGGCATGGCGGGCAAAATAGGCTTGCGCCGCACCCTCGCGCGCGGCGCGGATGGCGGCGAGCTGGCGCCGGTCTTCCGCGCAACGGGCGGAAAAATCGGCATCCTCGCCCTCGGCCACCGCCAGCAGCCGGGCCAGCGCCGCGCCCAGTGGGGACTCACCGGTCTCGCCAATGGCGCTGCGCAAAAACACCCAGCTGCCCTCCTTGCGGCGCTCGGCCAACCCCGCCTCGCACAATATGCGGACATGGCGCGAAACGCGTGGCTGGCTCTGGCCCAACACCTGCGCCAGTTCGCCCACCGCCAGTTCCATGGCGCTGAGCAAACGCATGATGCGCAACCGGGTGGAATCGGCTACAGCGCGCAGGGTGGGGTCGATCTTCATGGTCATGGCAAGCCTTTGGCGCATCATATAAAGATTTCTTTATATGATGCAAGCGGCCAGAACCTGGCCCCGGCCCATCTTTGCGATGTGGATTGGCCCGGCGCCTCCCTTGCCGTTTTTCACCCACCAGCTACCAGGGCGACAAATGCGCGGTGGATGCCGCGCAAGGCTCGTGAGGTATCGCTGATGCGCAAGGCAGTCATTATGACCGCAACCCTGGCTCTGTGTCTTGGCCTGTCCGGCTGCGGCCATTCCGATAGTGCGGACGAGTCCGCCTCGTCAGACACGGTGGAAATGCCCGCCGAACAGGCGTTGAGCGGTATTGCCGCCACCCCCGCCATCGACCCCGCCGCCACCGCCACACCGGGCGCGGACAGCGGCACGCAGCCTCAGGCCGCTCCCGCGACCAAAGCCGCCAGCGGCGAACCAGACAAGGACTGAGGCAGAGCTGGGATGGACTGGCGCGCATCGCCGAGCGAGACCTTCGCCAGCGTTGCTCCGCCTCATCGCCGCCGCTCCGTCAGTCGAGGCTGATCTTGCCCCTTGCGGCCTTCACCGTGCCGCGCCGTTTCTTGGAATCCAGCCTCGCCCCCTTTCCGACGCGGTTAAGGCGGCTCTTGGCGCGCTTTTCAGGCAGATTGTGGGCTTCGCGCAGCAGGGCCGCGAGCCGGTCCCGGGCATCCGCGCGGTTGGCTTCCTGCGTGCGAAAATTCCTTGCCGCCAGCACCAGCTCGCCCCGGCTGGTCAACCGGCTGCCGGCCAGTTCCTTCAGGCGGTGGAACACCGGGGGCGACAGGCGCAAGGCATAAATATCCAGCCGCAATTGCACGGCTGTGGCCACCTTGTTGACGTTCTGCCCGCCCGGTCCGCTGGCGGTAATGAAGCTCTCGCTGACCATGGCTATGGCCCGGGCGATGGCTTCCTCAACGGCGCTATCCCCGCTCATCGCCCATCTCGTCGAGCTGCTCGGGGCCTGTCTCGTCGGGCACCTCCAGCACCAGCGCATCATCCGGTTGATCGCCGCCGAGGACCGCGCGGGCGGCAGCGGCATCTTCGGCGGCATGCGCCTCCGCAATCGCCACATCCTCGGGGTCCACAAAGCCCAGCGCGCGAAAATCGGCGGGCAGTGGTGCATGGGCGACGATCGGCGGCTTTCCTTCACGACGCACCACCAGCCCGGCGGCATGGAGCATGGTACGATGCGTCCCTTCGCCAGTGCCATAGACCGGATCGCCCAGCAGCGCCGCTCCCAGCCCATGCAGGGCATGCACGCGGATCTGGTGGGTGCGCCCGGTCTCGGGCCGAAATTCCACGAGGGTCAGGCCATCGCGCCGATCCAGCACCTTCCAGTGGGTGACGGAAGGCTTGCCCTTCCTGGCCAGAATCATCCGCCAACCCGCCTCGGCACTGCTGATCTTGGTCAGCGCGAGATCGATGGTTCCGCTGTTTTCCGCAACCGGCCCGGCGACGATGCCGAGATAACGCTTGCCCACCTGCCGCTCCTCGAAGGCCTTGGCGAACCGCTTCAGCGCCTTGGGGTTGCGCGCCAGCAGCAGGCAGCCCGAAGTGTCGCGGTCCAGCCGATGCACCGCCACCGGCTCGCGGGCAAAGCCCAGCTTCAGCGTGGGCAGATAATCGTCGAGCGCGGCGCCACCGCTGCGCGCGCGATCGAGCGGCAGTCCGGCGGGCTTGTTGATGACCAGTGCTTCGCCGTCCTCGAACAGGATGGGAATCTCCATTATTTGGTCACCGATGTATAAGAGGCCAAATTGGCGTGGTTTAGGGCGGCGGGGGTGAGGGCGGCGGCAATCCGGGCAATCGCCTCGGCCACCCGGGCATCATCGGCGGCAAAGCTGATGCGGAAACCATCGCGTCCTCCAAACCCCGAGGCGGAGACCACCGCCACCCCATGCTCCAGAAGATGCAGCGCCAGCGCCTCGTCGCGGTTGGGGTCGCTGGCGGGGCCGAAATGGTCCATCAGCGGGGTCGCATCCACCATGCAATAGAACGCCCCATCGGGCACCGGGCTCGAAAGGCCGGGAATGGCATTCAGCGCCGCCACACAGGCATCGCGCCGGGCACGAAACCGCTCGCGCCAATCAGCCAAAAATTCCTGCGGCCCCTCAAAGGCGGCAACGGCGGCGGCCTGCGAAATCGAGCAGGGATTGCCCGAGGAATGCGACTGCAACCGCTCCATCGCCCTGATCAACCACTCCGGCCCGGCCGCGACACCGATGCGAAAACCGGTCATCGCGTGGCTTTTGGAAACGCCTGAAACAGTGAGCACCCGTTCCGCCAGATCAGGGCATTCCACCGCCAGCGTGGCATGCATGTCCCCCCCCGAACCATTGGGCCCATAGCGCAGCGGCGCATATATATCGTCGCTCATCACCAGCACCCGGGGGTGGCGGGCCAGCACTTCGCCCAGCGCCCGCAGCTCCCGGGCGGAATAGGTCGCCCCGGTGGGGTTGCCCGGCGAATTGAGCAGAAGCCAGCGAGTGCGCGGGGTAATTGCCGCCTCCAGCTGAGCGGCCGTGATGCGAAAACCGCCCGAAGCTGTGGTCGCCAATGCCACCACCTCGGCCCCGGCAAAGCGCACGATTTCGGGATAGGAGACCCACCACGGCGCCGGGATCAGCACCTCGTCGCCGGGATTGAGCGTGGCCAGCAGGGCATGGAAAATCGCCTGTTTGCCGCCAGCGCTCACCGTGACCTGCGAGACGGGCACCTGGAGCCCGAGATCACGGGCGAAATGCAGCACTGTGGCCGCCTTAAGCCGGGCCGTGCCGCCAACCGCGGTATATTTGGTTTGTCCGTCATCCAGCGCGGCCTTGGCGGCGGCCACGACATGCGGCGGCGTGGCGAAATCGGGCTCGCCCACCGAAAGCGAGATAATGTCGCGGCCCGCATCGCGCAAGGCAATGGCCCGGTCGGTCATGGCGGTGGTGCGCGAGGGGGCGATGCGCGCCAGAGCGGCGGAAATTTCTGTGTTTTCAGTGGTCATCTTGTTATCCCAGCCAGCGGGCGGGCAGCAGCCCACGCACGGCGTTGCCAATAAAAAATCCGTTTTCGAGATCGCCCAGCCGCAATTCGGCCTCTG
>CAIWFP010000417.1 GCA_903911985.1 uncultured Sphingomonadales bacterium | reverse complement strand
TCCTCGGTCAATCAGGGCGCGGGCTTCATCGTCACCAGCCTTGCCGAGGCGCGCCGCCGGGGCGTGGCCGAGGACCGGCTGATCTATGTCGGCATGGGCGCCGCCGCGCACGAGCCCGACGACCCATTGGGCCGCGACCGTTACGACCGCAGCCCCGGCATGGGCGTATCCATCACCCGCACGCTGGAACTCAACCAGCTTGCCACCGCCGATCTCGACCATGTCGAACTCTACAGCTGCTTCCCCTGCGTGCCCAAAATGGCGCGCCGCGTGCTCGACTGGCCGCTCGACAAGCCCGCCACGGTGTTTGGCGGGCTGACCTTCGGCGGCGGCCCCATCGGCAATTACATGAGCCACGCCGTGGTTTCCATGGTGCAGAAATTGCGCGAGACCGGGCGCTATGGCCTGCTGTTCGCCAATGGCGGCTTTGCCACCCACAACCACACCATCGTCATCGGCCGCCAGCCCATCGCGGCTGCCGCCTTCCCGCAGGAATTCGACTTCCAGCACGAGGCCGATGCGGCACGCGGCGCGGTGCCACCGATTATCGAAGCCTTTGAGGGGCCCGCCACCATCGAGACCTACACCGTGCTCTATCAGCGCGACGGCTCGGCCAAATGGGGGGTTATCGTCGCCAAAACGCCGGACGGCGGGCGCACGCTGGCCAAGGTGCCGGCCAGCGACGCTGCCGCCATCGCCTTCCTCACCGATGGTAGCGCCGAGCCGGTGGGCAGCGCGGGCTCAATCAGCCTTGACGCGGAAGGAGACCAGATCTGGCGTCAGGTCTGAGGATCGGGGGCCTGAGGTCCGGGGTCCCCCCCCACCCCCGACATGGTTCATTTCCACGATAGCTTTGGGGGCTCCGGCACAACAACTGCTGGTGCCCCGCCAGGATCGTTGCACAAGACCGTCGGCTGTCGACGGCGCTTGCCCCTGTCCCCATTGGACAAACCCCACGGTGTGATCTAGCCCATGCCGTGGATCGCCTTCGCAACGATAAGCGGCGACCATGTGGGAACGGGAGAACCTGATGGCCGGGCACGCTATCCAATCGCCAGACGATGCCAACGAACCCTCGCCGGTTGACGCTTTTGGCGCGCTGCGGCGGCTGATGATTGCCACCGCCTGTTTCACCGCCACGGTCGCCACAGCCCTCATCTATGATGTGCTGCCGCCGATCATGGGCGATCTGGCCCGGCATTTCGGGGGCGGCACGACGGGCGGCTCCATCGCCCAGATGGCAGGGGCCCTGCCGCTGTTCGGCGTTATGGCGGCGGCCCTGCTCTCTGGCCCGGCCATTGAACGCTTTGGCCTGCGCCCGACCCTGCTGGCCTCCATGGCCCTGTTCGCCATCGCCGGCTCGTCGGGTGTTTCGGTCGATCTGCCCTGGCTGTTTCTTCTTGGCCGCCTGCTCACCGGCGCCGGCGCTGGTTTGATGACCACGGCCTGCTCCTCGCTCATCGTCATCTATTATCGCGGCGCCGCGCGCACCCGGATGAATGGCATGATCGTCGGGGCAGGCTCGGTTGCGGCGATTGTCTTTGTGCTGGTCGCCGGATTTGCCGCGACCTTTTGGTGGCGCGGCCCCTTCCTGATGCACGCCGCCGTGGTGCTGGCCTTCGTGCCGGCGGTCTTGCTGGTTGGCCCGGTGCCGGAATCGCCCGCGCCGGAAGGCGGCATGATGGGCAATCTGCGGCGGCTGGCACCGATGGGGCCGGTCTGTCTGGTGGGTTTCCTGTGGTTTGTCGCCATGCTTATGGGCTCGATCCAGAGCCCCTTTGTCATGGTGCAGTCGGGCGTTGCCGACCACCGCGTTATCGCAACCATCTTCGCGCTGAACGCCGCGGCTGTGGCGATCAGTTCGGTGGTGGCCGGGCGCGTTGCCCCGCGATTTCATACCACAACCGTCCTGTGCGGCTCCTTTCTGCTGCTCGGCGCCAGCCTTTGCATCATTGGGGCGGGAACAACCGCGCTGCATTTCGCCCTCGGCCTCATCGTCTCGGGCATCAGCGTCGGCTTCGGCCTCACCGCCCTGTGGACATGGGGCATGCGCTGCGCCCCGCAGGATATTGTGCCGCGCTCGCTCGGCGCCATGACGACCTGCCTATATCTGGGCGGCGCCCTCAGTCCGGTGCTGACGGCGCCCTATCACGCGATGCTGGGCCTGCGCGGGCAGTTTTATGGCGTCGCCGCAACCATTGCCATCGCGGTCGCGCTGGTCGGCACCGCCCGGCGGCTCCCGCGAAGGCAGTCCGCCGCCTGATCGCACCGGGCCCGCCCGGTTGTAACTTCCCATCGGGCAAATTCCAGCCTATCCTCCACTCACCTCTGGGTCACACCAGAGCGTGTCGACGGAGCGGACGCAAGAGCACCAAGCTTTGCGGCTGGAACCTGAAAAGGGTGTTACCCGGATGAACTGGTCTGGCATCGCGGCCCTTGGGCTCACCCTTGCCCTCCCGCTGGCGATGCCGAACCCCGTGCTGGCGCAGCGGGCCCTGAAAAGCGCCCCTGCCTGCGCGGCGGAAGGCGATCTGCAATTCGTCTGCAATCTCGCGAATGTCGAGGATATCCTCCCCGTCGCCGGTGGCCGCTGGCTGGTGGGCAGCTCGCTCAAGCCCGGTTCGGTCGGGCTCTATCTGATCGACACCGCCGCCAAAACCGCCCGGTCGGTAAACCTGTCCATCGCCGCCAAGACCGACCCGGCCTATGCTGGCTGCGCCGCCCCCGACCTTGCGGGCCTGTCCACCCATGGCCTTGACGTCATCCCGGAAACGGGCGGCGTCAGCACGGTCTATGCCGTCAATCACGGCACCCGCGAGTCCGTTGAGGTGTTCAGGCTTCATGCCGCGCGCGGCAGCGCCGAGTGGATTGGCTGCGTCGTGCTGCCCGAGGGCGCGATGGGCAATGCCGTCGCCGCACTGCCGGGGGGCGGCTTTCTGGTGACGAAATGGCTGGACACGCGCAACCGGCAGGACATCGGCAATGTGCTGGCCGGCCGGGTCAACGGCCTCGTATATAAGTGGCAGCCGCAAGGGGGCTTCAGCGTGGTTCCGGGCACACAGCTTTCGGGAGACAACGGCATTCTCGTCTCGCCGGACGGCAAGTGGGCCTTTGTAAATGCCTGGGGCACAAAGGAAATCTACCGCGTCGCGCTCTTTGGCTATGGGGAGAGCAAGAGCGTCAGGGTCGATTTCCATCCGGACAATCTGCGCTGGGCGCCCGATGGCACCATCTTCGTCACCGGGCAGTATCTGCGGCCCTTTGGCACCCCCGGCCCCTCGCTTGGCTGGGCCACCGCGCGGCTTAACCCCCGGACGATGGCGATAACGCCGCTGATCAGTGAGCCGGGATATGCGCAGTTTGATTCCGGCACGAGCAGCGTGCAACTGGGCAAAACCTTGTGGATAGGCACCTACCACGGCGACCGTATCGCCTATCGCTCGATGCCCTAGCGCGCCAATATCGATTCAATACCATGCGCCCAATATTATGGATAATTTTGCGAATATATTACAAATGTAACATTTCTATATTTATCATGATTGCTGGAGAGGATAATGCGCCTCATTGATGACTACAGAACAGGCAGGGAAATTGTAAATTCAAAGTCCTTCGGCGCTTATTCTCTTGCAGATAGATATAGAGAATTACAAAATCGCTTTGGCCATGATTTCAATTCGACAATCGCGCTGTTTGACAGGCTTCCGCTGTTTCTGAATGGTCAGGCGCACAG
>CAIWFP010000416.1 GCA_903911985.1 uncultured Sphingomonadales bacterium | reverse complement strand
TTTCCAGCCCCATCTGCCGCACACCCTTCACCATCTCGATGATGGCGGGCATGTCGCGATCCTTCGGGTTGCGCCAGGCCGCACCCATGCAGAAGCGGCTGGAGCCATTATCCCTGGCCTGCGCTGCCGATTGCAGCACCGCCTGCACATCCATCAGCTTGGTCGCCTGAACCCCGCTATCGGCCTTCACGCTCTGTGAGCAATAGCCGCAATCTTCCGCGCAACCGCCGGTCTTGATGGAGAGCAGCGTGGAAAGCTGCACCTCGTCGGCGGCAAAACGCTCGCGGTGCACCGTCGCGGCCCGGAACACCAGCTCGGTGAAGGGCAGATCGAACAGCGCCGCGATTTCCGCGCGCGTCCAGTCAGAGCGGGGCCCAGTAACGGTTTGGTTCATGCTCAAGCGTCACCTGCCGGGGGCATGTTGTGGCCCAGCAGGCGCAGCATGTCGGCCGCCGCCTCGACCACATTGGTGCCCGGGCCGTAAATGCCCTGAACTCCGGCCTCGCGCAGGAAATCGTAATCCTGCGGCGGGATGACGCCGCCCGCGACAACCTTGATGTCGCCGCGACCGGCCTCCTTCAAAAGGTTGATGAGGTGCGGGATCAGCGTTTTATGGCCCGCGGCCAGCGACGAGGCGCCCACCGCGTCCACGCCCGCTTCCACGGCCAGCTTGGCGGCTTCCTCGGGAGTCTGGAACAGGGGGCCGCTGGTTACGTCAAAGCCCATGTCACCAAAGGCCGAGGCGATGACATTGGCGCCGCGATCGTGGCCATCCTGCCCCATCTTGGCCACCAGCATGCGCGGCGGACGGCCGAGACGGCGACCCACGGCTTCCACGCCCTCGATAACCTGCGTGTAACGCGCGTCGCCCGCATAGGCCGCGCCATAGATGCCCTTCACCGGCGTGGGCTGCGTGCCATAGCGACCGAACACGGCCTCCATCGCGTCGGAGATCTCGCCCAGCGTGGCGCGATAGCGGGCAGCCTCGACGGCCAGTTCAAGCAGATTCCCGTTGCCCTTAGCACCCTCGGTGAGGGCCGCCAGAGCGGCGCGGCACTTGGCCTCGTCGCGGTTGGCACGGGTGGTTTTCAGGCGGGCGATCTGCCCCTCGCGCACCGCGACATTGTCAATGTCGAGCGTTTCCAGATGGTCTTCGCTGGCGAGACGATATTTGTTGACGCCGACGATGACGTCCTCGCCCCGGTCAACACGCGCCTGACGGCCAGCCGCCGCTTCCTCGATCATCGCCTTGGGCCACCCGGCGGCCACGGCCTTGGCCATGCCGCCCTCGCTCTCGACGCGTTCGATGATTTCCCAGGCCTTGTCGACCAGTTCCTGGGTCAGGCTTTCAATGTAGTACGACCCGCCCAGCGGATCGACCACCTTGGTCATGCCGGTCTCTTCCTGAATCACGATCTGCGTATTGCGGGCGATACGGGCCGAGAAATCGGTTGGCAGGGCAATCGCCTCGTCCAGCGCGTTGGTGTGCAGCGACTGGGTGTGGCCGAGGGTGGCGGCCATCGCCTCGATGCAGGTGCGCGCGATGTTGTTGAACGGGTCTTGTTCTGTTAGGCTCCAGCCGGACGTTTGCGAATGGGTGCGCAGGGCGAGTGACTTCGGATTCTTCGGGTTGAAAGTCTTGACGATTTTGGCCCACAGCACGCGGGCGGCGCGCATTTTCGCCACTTCCATGAAGTGGTTCTTGCCCTGAGC
>CAIWFP010000415.1 GCA_903911985.1 uncultured Sphingomonadales bacterium | reverse complement strand
ATCCCGGTGATCTTTCGGCTTAACCGGAATTGCCATTTTATCTATTATCGCTTGTGTCAGAACAGTTCGCATTGAACGCCTCGCCAGTCGAATCGACTCATTCTGGTGGTGCGCTGGTGGTGCAACTTGCTGCAACGAGGCGGAACAAAGAGCGTCCAAACGCAACAACCATAATGGTTATACGATGACATAAACTACTGGAATCATCAAGCTTTTCTGATGCATTCGGAGGCGTTCCAGACCCCCCAAATTTGGGGCTGGGGGTGTGGGGGTCGGAGGTTCGAATCCTCTCGTCCCGACCAAAATTTCTTTCCCCGCGAATTAACGTCAGCTGGGCGCCTTGTTAGCGGCGCCTTGAGCGCCCGTTCGTTGGGTGAGGTTCGCCCGATGGCGAGCTGCAGATCGCGCGCCCTGCAAATATTCCATTTTCCTACTCGCCGTTGATTGCGTATCTGGTCGGGCCTCACCGCTGTTGCACCGCTTTTGCCGGGAGGCCCGCCGATGCCCAACCCCTCACCCACCTGCCAATCCGCCAACCCTCCGCTGGCCGAATCGCTGATCGCGCCGCTGGCGGGGCTGCTCGACCGGGTGATCCCCGATCCGGCGGCGCGCGACCGGGCCAAGCTGGCGCTGCTGGATCTGCAGGGCTCGCAGGAGCTGGCGCTGGTCAATGCGCGGATGACCGGCATCATCGCCGAGGCCTCCAGCACCGATGTGTGGACTTCGCGCGCCCGGCCCAGCTTCCTCTATGTGATGTATGTGATCATCCTGTGGTCGCTCCCCATGGGGCTGATCGCGGCGGCCAACCCGGCGGCGGCCAGCGCCATCACCACCGGCATGACCACCTATCTGGGCGCCATTCCCCAGCCGTTGTACACGCTGTTTGGCGCGGGTTACCTTGGCTATACCGCCGCGCGCCAATGGGGGAAGGTTGCTGGCAGCGATCGTTAGTTTGGGTGCGCTCCGGCCATCCGACCGGCGCTTACGGTGCCGTCCTGAGTCTTTGTTGGTGCGCCCCTGGCATCCGCCAAGGCAAACCCGGAGGGGTTTGCCGCAACCCACAAAGACTCCTCCCCCCGCTTGCCCCACCCCGCCAAAGGGGCCATGATAACAGCCTCATATCCATCAACGGCGGGCGAACATGGCCGACAACCTGATCTATGTCCTCAACGGGCCCAACCTCAACCTGCTCGGCACGCGTGAGCCGGAGATCTATGGCCGCGACACGCTTGACGATATCGCCGGGCGACTGGAAGATCGCGCGCGGGAGCTGGGGCTGGAGGTGGATGTGCGCCAGTCGAACCACGAGGGCCACCTTGTGGATTGGCTGCACGAGGCGCAGGCGGAGGGCGTAAAGGCGGTTCTGCTGAACGCTGGCGCCTATACCCACACCAGCATTGCCCTGCATGACGCGATCAAATCCATCCGCACCCCGGTCATCGAGGTGCATCTGTCGAACCCGCACACCCGCGAGGAATTCCGCCACATCAGCTATGTGGGCCGGGCCGCGAAGGGCACCATCGCGGGGTTTGGCGCCGCGTCCTATCTGCTGGCGCTGGCGGCGGCGGCAGAGCTTTGACGCAACACCCGCTCCCGGCTTATCCGCAGGTAGCACTTGCCCCCGCCCCCCACGGGCGATAGGAGCGCGGCAATTAATTAGTCATAGGCATTTCGCCGAGGGGTCCACATGGGCGACGACATCAAAAATATCACGAGCAGCGCCAAATCCGGCCCCAAGGCGGCTGCTTCGAGGAGCTCTGGCATGAATATCGACGGCAAGCTGGTTCGCGAACTGGCCGAACTGCTCAACAAGACCGACCTCACGGAAATCGAGGTCGTCGATGGCGATCGCAAGATCCGCGTTGCCCGCAATCTGGCCTCGGCCGCAACCGTGGCCTATGCGCCAGCAACGGCTCCGGCCGCACCCGCCGCGATTGCGGCCCCTGCCGCGCCGGCCACCCCCGCCGCCCCTGCGGCCGTGGAGGGAACGCCGGTCAAATCGCCGATGGTCGGCACCGTATATCTGGCGCCTGAGCCCGGCGCGCCGAATTTCATCGAGGTTGGCAAGGTTGTGAAGGCCGGCGAAACGCTGGTCATCATCGAGGCGATGAAGGTGATGAACCCGATCGTCGCGCCCGCCGCTGGCACGGTAAAAGCCATCCTGATCGACAATTCCCAGCCGGTCGAATTCGACCAGCCGCTCGTCATCATCGGCTGAAGGCCGCACAGATGGCCATATCCCGCATCCTCATCGCCAATCGCGGCGAGATCGCCCTGCGCATCCACCGCGCCGCCCATGAAATGGGGATCGAAACGGTGGCCGTGCATTCCACCGCTGACGCGGACGCCATGCATGTGCGTCTGGCCGACCATGCGGTCTGCATCGGCCCCCCGGCCGCGCGCGACAGCTACCTCAACGTCGCCGCGATCATCTCGGCGGCGGAGATTACCGGGGCGGACGCCATCCACCCCGGCTATGGCT
>CAIWFP010000414.1 GCA_903911985.1 uncultured Sphingomonadales bacterium | reverse complement strand
GATGTCGCCCGGATCTATCGCTCGCCCGATGGCTATCTCAACAAGCTGGCGCCGCTGTTCGGGCCGGTGCGCACCTTGAACCGGGTGCTGGGAGCTTACCGCGTGCACGGGCGCAACGCATGGGCCAGCTCGGCGCAAAGCTGGAGCGTGGAAGTGGTGGTGAACTGGCTGCGTTTCCACGAGGTGATCGAGGCGGCCTTTATTGAATGTGCCACCGCCCGTGGCGTGCCCCTGCGCCAGCCGCTGGTGGAGCCGTTTCAGGCACTGGAATACCGCATGCTGGCCTGCCGCTTTGCCCCGCAAGGGCAACAGGTGGCGCCCGGAAGGTTGGCCGTGCTGGCCGCAGGGTGGCGCTGGCTCCTGGTGCTGCACCCCGATGGGTGGGTGGGCAGCATTGGGCGCTGGCTGTGGCTGGCCTTTCTGGGGCTTGCACCGGCATCGCTGGTACGGCGCGAGGTGCGCCGCGCCCGGGCGCAGGCGGGGCGTTCGGCGCTGTGGCGCGGCATGCTGAGCCTGACGCGGGGGTGGATGCGATGACATGGCGCGGCCTGTCCATCAATGGCAAATTTCTTGCCGCCCGTCCCACCGGGGTGCATCGCGTCGCGCGAGAGCTGATCGGACAGCTGGGGCGCCACCGCGAGGAACTGACCGAATTGTTCGGCGCGGCGCCGACGATCCTCGCCCCGCGCAATGTGGCTCCCGATGCCATCGCCGCGCGGCTACCCCTGGTGCGCGACAGCGTTTTGACGGGGCAGGCGTGGGAGCAGCTGGAGCTGCCCCTGCGCGCGCGGGGCAAATTACTGCTCAGCTTCTGCAATCTGGCGCCGTTGCTGCATGGCTCGTCGGTACCGATGTTTCACGATGCCCAGACCTTTTCCACCCCGCAATCCTACTCCCGCGCCTTTCGCAACTTCTATCGGCTGGCGCAGCCCCTGATGGGGGCAAGGGCCCTGCGGGTGCTGACCGTGTCGGAATTTTCCCGGGGGGAATTGGCGCATTATGGCGTCGCGCAAGCGGGAAAAATCCGTGTCATCCATAATGGCGTTACCCACGGCGGGGTTCCGTCTGCTGATGGCACAATTCTTGGCGCATTGGGCCTGCGCGCGCAAGGGTATGTCCTCGCTCTGGCCTCCACACAGGCGCACAAGAACATCCGCGTGCTGCTGGAGGCCTTTGCCAGGCCAGTAGGCGCCGAACAGGCGGGCGGCCTGCGGCTGGTACTGTTCGGTGCGGAGGGCGCGGCGGATTTCGCCCGCGCGGGGTTGGTCGTGCCCGAGGGCGTCGTCTTCGCCGGGCGGGTGCGTGATGGCGAACTGACCGCGTTGATGGCAGGGGCGCTGTGTTTTGCCATGCCATCCACCACGGAAGGGTTTGGCCTGCCGCCGCTGGAGGCGATGGCGCAGGGCTGCCCGGCGGTGGTGGCACCCTGCGGCGCCTTGCCCGAAGTGTGCGGGGCCGCCGCGCTCTATGCCGCGCCAGACCTGCCCGGGCAGTGGCGGGAGGCCTTCGGGCAACTCGCCCAGCATCCCGACCTGCGTGCGCGCCTGTCCGCCCGTGGGCGCAAACATGCGCAGGCGATGACCTGGGAGCGCGCTGGAGATGCGCTGATGGATGTGCTGCGCGAAATAGGCGCAAAGGGGCGCTAACCGCCCTCGGCCTGCCGACCCGGCGCAACCGGCGCCGCCGCGCCACGGCAACCCTCGGGCCCATCGCGCCAGATCCGCACATAGCGCAGGCCCAGCACGCTGGGATTGGGCGTTTCCCGGATCGGATAGCCACTGCCCAGTGCCAGATTCGCCAAGGGATAAAGCGGCCCGGTCAGCTCCGGCGGGGTAGGCTGGCGCCACACTTCGGCATGATCGAGATACCAGATGATCTGCGACGGGCCGACGGCAACGCCATAATCGTGCCAGCGCCCCACCAGCGCCCCATCGGACACCGGGGTTGAATGGATTGCGTGGCGTGAGCGCGCCTGATCCTTGCCGTGGTACCAGATGTGCAACGCCGTCTGATAGGCGCCAGTCGCATGGCCATAATACTCCATGACATCAATCTCCACCGCCGGAGCAGGATCGTGGGCGGGCGCCAGACTCATCAGCCAGAAAGCCGGCCAGGTGCCGGGGCCGGGCGGCAGCTTCATCCGCGCCTCGAAATAGCCATAGCGCGGGGCCCCACCGCTCACCGCGCCCCGCCCCCCGGCATCCGCCCCGGCGATGAGGCCCGAATGCCAGTGGCCGGTATCATCGCGGGTGGCGGTGATGCGCAAGCCGTCCCGGGCGAGCGAAAAGGGGCCGCCCTTGCCCGGATCGGCAAAAGCCGCCGAGCCGAAATCACCATTCCACGGGGTGTGGGCGGTCCAGCGCGGACCCCGGCTTGCCCCGTTGCCGATGGGCCCATGGGACGAAATGGCCAGACTGGTGAAATCATCCGAGAAGACCAGTTGGCGCGGGCAGGCGGGTGATCCTGACCCGGAGGCTTGTGCCAGAGTGGCTTGTGCCAGAGAGGCTTGTTCCAGAGTGGCTTGTGCCGGCATGGATGGCGCCAGAGCGGCAGGGCCGAGCGCCACCGCTGCCATCAACGCGGGCGCATGAGCCAGAGCGAGCGCGACCAACAGGGGAGGCAGCGGGGACATGGCGGCATGCTCCTGTGGTTTTCGCTTATGGTATCGCGCATAAGTTTCCCGGGTGTGGTTTCTGGACTGTAGTTTCTGGGCTGGCGACCGGATCCATTTTCCGATCAAACCGGGCGCGGCCTGTCCCGAGACTAGGCCCCCAGACTAGCGCACCGGCATCTCCCCACAATCCGGAATTTTGCCCATTGCTGCATTGCAATATGGGCGTAGAAGTGGTGAACAAACTGGCGGAATCGCGCCGCATCCTGTCGCGCCGGAATATTTTGCTCCCTCGCCCGTTACCAAAAATAGCCGCGACGTTTGCGGTTGATCAAAGTACATCCATGCTGCAGGTGCTAAGTGATCGTCACTCGATCAGTGATCGCGAAATTTAGCACTCGAACCACCTGCGGATTTTGACTGCTCCTAACGTCCTAGGTGCGACAAATCAGATCCGCAAATGGGGAGAGTGATGCATGGCCGTGGTTGGAAATCAACTGCTTGCTCCGCTGGCATGGTTGGAACACGCGGTCGCGTGCGCCTGCCTGTCCAGCGACGCCAAGCCCATCAGACGCCCCATCAGACGCAAGGAAAATTCATGACGAGTGGCCATTCAGATACTTCCGCCGGTCCGATGAACGCGCCGCTTCAGCCCGCTGGGCGCTCCCGCGTGCTGGTATGGGCATTGCGGGCCAGCGTGCCG
>CAIWFP010000413.1 GCA_903911985.1 uncultured Sphingomonadales bacterium | reverse complement strand
GGAGTGGCCCTCGGCGGTGAGGGTGAGGGTGGGGGCAGGAGCTGCCGCATCGGCCAGCGCCGGGGTGGCGAGGAACAGCAATGGACCTGCGAGTAGTGTGGCCGGTAGTGTGGCCAGCAGCGTGGAAATCAGGGCGGGGCGCGGGGCGGTTCTGGTCATGGCTCGTCTCTCCTCGGGGGCGTGACCGGTCTATCCGGCCGCCGATTGCCCGGTGATGAACGTGCCCGGAAGCGGTGTTAAAGCGTCGCCTCGATGGCGCGGGCGGCTTCCACCGGGTCTTCGGCGCGGGAGATGGGGCGGCCGATGACCAGCACGCTGGCGCCGGCATCGCGCGCCTCGCGGGGGGACACTATTCTTTTCTGGTCGGCATGATGTTTGGTGTGCGGATCGGCGGGGCGCAGGCCGGGGACGATGAAGAAGCCGTCCTTCCACTGGCGCCGCACGGCCGCGACCTCGTGGCCGGAGCAGACGATGCCATCGAGCCCGGCGCTATGGGCCAGCTCGGCCAGACGCAGGGCCTGATCATGGGCGGAGGCGTTGACGCCGATGCTGGCGAGGTCGCCCTCGTCGAGGCTGGTGAGGACGGTGACAGCCACCACGCGGGTATGTTCGCCCGCCGCCGCCTTGGCGTCCTCCATCATCGCGCGGCCACCAGCGGCATGGACGGTGATGATCGAGGGTTGCAGCACATGGATCGCCTGCACCGCCGCCGCCACGGTGTTGGGAATGTCATGCAGTTTGAGATCGAGGAAGATGGGCAGGCCGACCTTGGCGATCTCGTGGACGCCATGGGCGCCATGCGCGCAGAAGAATTCCAGCCCCAGCTTCAGCCCGCCGACATGCGCCTTCACCTTGCGCGCCAGAGCCTCGGCGGCATCAAGGCGGGGCAGGTCGAGGGCGAGGTAGATGGGGTTATGGTGCATGGCGGTGATGGCTTTCGGGACTTGGCAGGCGGGACTTGGCAGGCGGAACTTGGCCAGCGGAACTTTGCAGGCGGAACTTAGCAAGTCTTGGATGTGGTGGGGCGGGCTAGGCCAGATCAGGAATGCGTGAACTTATGACTGGGATTGCACGAAAGGGGGCTCGTCACTGCCGGATGACGCCGATTCCGCCGGATTGGCGGGTGTGGCGGTGACCGAGCGCACCGCGTGTTCCAGCGTGCCGATGCGGCGGTGAAGGCGCCAGCTGGCCACCTTTCCCAGCAGCCAGGTGGGCAGCAGGCCCAGCAGGAAAAACACCAGCGCGATCACCCCGACCGGCCAGTCAAAATGGAGATAACCCACATCCAGCGGCCAGAAATTCACCGGCGCCGCGGCCCAGTTCATGGCGATGAAGGCCACCAGCACCGCGCTGATGAGCATCCACACGATTGTGCGTATCGTCTGCATGTCGCCCGCTCCAATTCGAACCCCGGCCGGATTGGCCTTTGACAAGGGTTTAGGCACCTCTGTGCCAAAAGGGAAGGGCGCTCCGGGTGGTGCCGGGTGGACGCCCCTCCATGCCCCGCCCTATTCGCCGAAAACGCGGGCGAAGATCGTGTCGATGGCCTTGAAGTGATAGTCGAGGTTGAATTTTTCGGCCAGTTCCGCCGGCGGCACCTTGGCGGCAACCTCGGGATCGGCCGAGAGCAGTTCGAGCAGGGAGAGCTGCCCGTCGCTTTCCCACACCTTCATGGCGTTGCGCTGGACGAGGCGGTAGCTGTCCTCGCGGCTGATGCCGGCTTGCGTGAGGGCGAGCAGCACCCGCTGCGAATGGACCAGTCCGCCCATGCGGTCGAGGTTCT
>CAIWFP010000412.1 GCA_903911985.1 uncultured Sphingomonadales bacterium | reverse complement strand
GATTTCCTGCGCGGCCTGCCATGAGGAGAAAGCCGCGCGCACCTGCGCGATCACCTGCCGCTCGGCGCCAATCTCGCCATCCAGCGCGGCGCCCTCGCGGGCCTCGGCCTGCCGGACCAGCGCGGAAGGGCGTCCGCCCGAATAGAGCGGCACCGTGGCGCGCACGCCAACATCGGCGGTGTTGATGGTTTGCGGCTGGGTGGTTGAGCCCAACGGCGGCAAAGAGCCAAGATAGTCGCTGCGCGCGGCATCGGCGAAAATGCTCAGTTTCGGCAGACGCGCGGCCCCGGCGGCATTGGTGTCGAACCGGGCGGCATGCGCGCGGGCATGGGCGGCTGCCAGATCGGGGTTATGGTCCAGCGCGAAAGCCACCGCATCGCCCGCATTGGCGGGCAGGCCGGGCAGCGGCGGGGGCGATTCCAGATTGGCGGCGGGCTTGCCGATGATCTGGATATATTGCTCGCGCGCGGCGGCCAGATTGGCCTCTGCCGAACGCAGCGAACCCTTGGCCAGTGCCAGACGCGATTGCGACTGGGCAACGTCGGTGCGGGTCAGGTCGCCGATCTGAAAGCGATCGCTGGTGGCCTGCAAATTAACCGAAAGCGTCTGCACCTGCGCCTTGTTCAGCCGCACCACCACCTCGTCGAGGATAACGTCCATATAGGCCGCGACGGCAGAGGCGAAGACCGAGGCCTCGGTTCCGGCAAGATCCGCCTGCCCGGCGCCAACCCGGATCTCGGCGGCTTTCACCGCATTGCGCACCGCCCCGCCCGAATAGATCGGCACGTTCAGCGTGGCGCCAAGGCTGAACTGCCGGGCGGGGCTGATGCTTCCAGGCATTGCGCTGCGCCGCACGAATTCCGTCTCGCTGGCATTGGCGCTGACCGAAGGCAGGCCATCGGCCTGGGCCAGCGGCACACCCTCATCCGTGGCGCGCAGCTGGTCCCGGGCGGCGGCGAGAGTGGGGTTGCTGGCATAGGCCGCGACCAGCGCCGAGCGCAGATCATCACCCCATGCGGGGCAGGCCGCCAGAGCAACGCCCGTGGCCAGCATGGCACCGATGCGCGCCTGCCAGCCGAACCGCTTCCCCACGATCAGAAACTCCAGCGGCGCGGGGCGGCAAACTCGGCCAGCACCGGAATGCCGATTTCGGCCAGTGGCAGAAACGCGAGGGCGTCACCCACCCTGGCGGCCGTGGCAAGGCGGGTAACCCCGCGCTCCACGAGACCCGTCACCAGACGGCCATCAGCGGCCAGTGCCCCGGCAAGAGAGGCGGGCAGCTCCTCGCCCGCGCCATCCACCACGATCAGCGAATAGGGCCCGGCCAGCCTGGCGCCAGCAAGATCGGCAACATCCACCACCTCCAGCGAACCCACCAGCGGGCGCAGCAGCGCGGCGAGATAGTCCGAGCCGCCGCTCACCAGCAGGGCCTTGTCGGCCAAGGTCGGCGCGGCCTCGGCCAGCATGCGGCCATGCACCAGCGGCGCCGCCAGAAAGCGGCCATTGCCCAGCGGCGTGGCGCGGTCGGTATAGGCACCGGCGCGGGCGGCCTCGGGCACAAAATCCTCGCGGGGCAGGGCGGCCATCGCGGCCAGCACCCATGGCTCGTTCACGCCGCTGGTGCGCAGCTGGCTGTCAACCATGGCGCGGCGGGACTGGCCGGAAAAACCGGCGGCGGAGGATTGGCGGGCAGGAGACAGGTCGGTGGTGGTCATCTTGCTTCCCTAAGCGGATTTTTGGCCTAAGCGGACTTTGGCCTGAACAAACTTTGGCCTGAAGACTCTGGGGCCCGAAGACTCTGGGGCCTGAAAGACTCTGGCCGGAAGAGCGGCACTTCCGCCTATTGCAAATGCGAAGGCGCGGCGCAATCGCCAAGGCTTGCGGCAAGCACATCGTTGCACACCGGATATCGCCCCCGCCCCACAAACCACTTTGACGACGCCAGCCTTGCGTGCCTATGGGGCAAAAACCGCAAAATCGCACCCCCGCCCAACCAAAGGAGCTGAGCACATGGCCGAGATGGTGACCATCCGTGAGGAAGATCTGATCGAAAGCGTGGCCGACGCCCTGCAATATATCAGCTATTACCACCCGATGGATT
>CAIWFP010000411.1 GCA_903911985.1 uncultured Sphingomonadales bacterium | reverse complement strand
GTCATACTTATCCTGCTGGCGGGCGGGTTGTTCTGGCTGGGCGGGCAACTTCTGCTGGCGGGCGGCTCCGCCTATTATCTGATCGCCGCAATCCTGCTGGCCCTCACCGGCTGGCGCCTGTGGCGGCAGTCACCCGCGTCGCTCAAGCTGTTTGCCCTGTTGTGGACAGGCACGCTGGTGTGGGAGCTGTGGGAATCGGGCTTTAACGGCTGGGCGCTGGCGGGGCGGCTGGGCTTGCTGACCGGCATCGGCCTGTGGCTGCTCACCCCGTGGGTGCGCCGTTCGCTCGGTGCCCGGCGCTCAACGCCGCTCAGCCGGGCGCTGCTGGGTCTCGCCATCGCCGGCATCGTTGCCGGCACCGCGTGGATCTACTGGAACGACCGCATCACCGGCGGTACGGATCTGTCGCAAGCGGCTGTGGGCCCAACCGACCCCGCGCAAGGCGAATGGACCAGCTATGGCAAGGTGCCGGGCGGCAACCGCTACTCGCCGCTCGCGCAAATCACCCCGGGCAATGTCGGCGCGCTGACCGAAGCCTGGCGCTTCTCGCTGGGCAGGGAGCCCAACGGCCAGCGCGCCCCCTTCGAGGCGACCCCGCTCAAGGTGGGCGACAAGCTGTTCTTCTGCACCGGCTATAACGACATCATCGCCCTCAACGCCGAAACCGGCAAACAGGCGTGGCGCTTCGTTGCCCATGCCGACACCACCGGTATTTTCGGCCAGACCTGCCGCGGTGTCAGCTACTACAAGCTGCCAGACGCCGCCGCTGGCGCTGCTTGCGCCGCCCGCGTCTACACCGCCACGATCGACAGCCGCCTGCTGGCCGTCGATGCCGAAACCGGCAAGCCCTGCCCCGGCTTTGGCCAAAACGGTGAGGTCAATCTGCTCAAGGGCATGAGCGCCGCGCCCAAGGGCTATTACCATGTCACCTCGCCGCCCGCCGTCGTTGCCGGCAAGCTGGTGCTGGGCGGTTGGGTCACGGATGGACAGATGACCGGCGAGCCATCGGGCGTGATCCGCGCCTTTGACGCGGTGACCGGAAAGCTCGCCTGGGCGTGGGACATTGGCCGACCGGACCGTTCGGGCGAACCGGCGGCGGGCGAGACCTATACACCCGGCACCCCCAACAGCTGGAGCGTGATGAGCGTCGATCCCGCGCTGGGGCTGGTCTATGCGCCGATGGGCGGCGCGACGCCGGACTACTACGGCGGCCAGCGCACCCCGGCGATGGACAAATATTCGGGCGCCGTCGTCGCGCTGGATGGCACCACCGGCAAGGTGCGTTGGTCGTTTCAGACCACCCACCACGACCTGTGGGATTACGATGTCGCCTCGCAGCCGGTGCTGGTCGATCTGGCCGATGGCCGCCCCGCCCTGCTGCAACCAACCAAGCGCGGCGAATTGTTTATGCTCGACCGCCGCACTGGCGCGCCGATCGCCGCAGTCACCGAGCAGAAAGTGCCGGTCAGCAATGCGGTTGGCGAACATTCCTCGCCCACGCAACCCTTCTCCACAGGCCTGCCCAGCTTCCGCGGCGCCGAGCCCAGCGAGAAGACGATGTGGGGCGTGGCGCTGGTCGATCAGGCGTGGTGCCGCCTGCGCTTCCGGCGGGCGCGGTTCGACGGGACGATGACGCCGATCGGCGACGACCGGGCCACAGTCACCTGGCCCGGGTCGCTTGGCGGGCAGAACTGGGGGAGCGTGGCGGTCGATCCGGTTCACCAGATCGTGATCGTCAACTCCTCGCATGTGCTGAGCTACAACCGCCTGATCCCGCGCAGGCTGGCCGACGTCATGGGGCTGAGGCCGGTGGCCAAGCCGAGCTACGAGAATGTTGCCGGGCCGGTGGCGCAGGCGGGGACACCCTATGCCGTCTCGGTGTCGCCGTTCCTGTCCCCGCTGTTGACGCCTTGCAACCAGCCGCCTTACGGCACGATCAGCGCGCTCGACCTCAACACCGCCAAGCTGTTGTGGCAAAAGCCCTTCGGCACGATGCGCGACAGCGGGCCCTTGCTCCTGCGCACCGGCCTGCCGATCCCGATGGGCGTGCCCAACATCGGCGGCGCGGTGATAACGGCCTCCGGCCTCGCCTTCATCGGCGCCACGCAGGAACACATGTTCCACGCCTATGACATCCATACCGGGCAGGAATTGTGGAAGGGCCGCCTGCCCGCCGGCGGCAATGCCAACCCGGTCAGCTATTGGTCCGCCCCATCGGGCCGCCAGTTCATCGTTATCGCCGCAGGCGGGCATGGCGGCATCCTGTCGGGCTACAGCGACCAGCTGATTGCCTATGCCCTGCCTCACACCCCAAAGCAGTAAGGAACCAGCCATGAGCACTGTCGCCGTCGTTACCGGAGCAACGCGCGGGCTAGGACGGGGCATAGCCCGCGCTCTGGCCTCCACCGGCGCCACGGTGTGCGTCACCGGACGCAATGCGGACGAACTGGCCGCCGTGTCCGGGGAGATCAAGACCGCTGGCGGCAAGCCGCTGGCCATTGTCTGTGATCATGCCGAGGACGAACAGGTCGCCGCCACCTTTGCGCAGATAAAGCGCGATCTGGGCGGGCTGGACATTCTGGTGAACAACGCCGCCGCTGTTTATGGTCAGGAACTGATCGCACCCGGCGGGTTCTGGGAAAAGCCGCTCAAGCTGGTGGATATGATCGATGTCGGCCTGCGGTCGAACTATGTCGCGGCGTGGCATGCGGCGCCGATGATGGTGGCCGCGGGCAAGGGGCTGATCGCCAGCATATCGTTCTATGGCGCCGTTTCCTATTTCCACGGCGCCGCCTATGGCGCGGCCAAGGCCGGCACGGACAAGATGATGGCCGACATGGCGGTGGATCTGGCCCCGCATGGCGTGGCCGCCATCGCCCTGTGGCCCGGCTTCATCCTCACCGATGCCGTGCGTGCGATGCCGCCGGAGCATATCCCCGACGAACTGCGCGCCATGCTGCCACATTGGGAAACGCCCGAATTCTCCGGGCTGGTCATCGATGCGCTGTACCGCGACCCGGACCTGTTGAAGCTCAACGGCCAGGCGCTGATCGGCGCGGAACTGGGTGAACGCTATGGCATCCGCGATACCGACGGCAAGCAGCCGGTCTCCTATCGCGCCACCATGGGGGCACCGGCCAAACCCTTCACTCCGGCGGGAGGGCAAGGCGCATGATCGAGGCGGTTCTCGTTGTCCTCACCAAGGCCCGCCCCGGCCGCGAGGCGGATCTTGATGACTGGTACACCAACATCCACATCCGCGACGCCCTGCGCTTTCGCGGCTCGATCGCCGCCCAGCGTTTCAGCCGCAGCGCCCAGCAACCGACGGACCTGCCCGCCAGCTTCGACTGGCAGTGCCTGGCCTTTTACGACGTGTTCGATCCTGAACGCTTCTCGCGCGAGCATTGGGAAAACGCGCTGACGTCCCGCATGATGGTCACCGATGCCATCGATGACACCGTGCTGGAGGACTACCACTACTACCCGCTGGCCTTCCGCGACAATGATCCCGAAACCCCGCACACTGGCGGTGTCATTCTCGAACAGCTGAACGCCGCGCCAGGGCAGGAGGACGCGTTTCGCGCCTGGTATGCCGATAGCTATCTGCCCCAAGCCGCGCGCCGGCCCGGGGTAAAATCCTCGGCCTTCGCCATGTTCCGCGAATATGGCCAGATGATCCCGACCACGCCGGGCCATCGCTATGTCGGCATCCACAAGCTGAACGATGCCGCCGCATGGGAGGCATGGCAAAACAGTCGATTGCTGGCCGATGCGCCCTGTGTTGATGGTGCAAGCCTGCGCGTGACGCATTGGGACTGGTTGACCGGCAAGCTGACCAAGGACGCCGTGCAGAACCCCACCTCGCAGGGGCTCGCCGCCGAGGAACAGGCACGGCTGCGCATGGGCGACCGGGTCCTGACATCGGGAACCGACAAGCTGGGCGCGGCCTGATCCGCCGCTGCCGCCCGACCGATTACAACGCCGGTCCTGCGAGGAGAGCGCGCACCAGATCAAGCGGCTTGTCGTGTCTTAACCGCGCTGGCCTTCGGCTCCGAGTGCCAGTTGATCAGCCTCGCCAGCCTGCGGCCCGTCTGGCACGAAAACACTCTGGGCATAAAGGCTCCGCGCGTGCAGCGCGCGGAGCCTTGTCGTTCTTTCGCAAGGATGCGCGCGTTCAGGCTGGCTCGACCACCTTGTTCTCGATCGCGCCGATGCCATCGACCTCGCAGCGGACGACATCACCCGGCTTCAGGAACACCGGGGGTTCCATGCCGGCGGCAACGCCCTCGGGCGTGCCGGTGGCGATCAGGTCGCCGGGCAGCAGGGTGAAGGCGGTGGAGAGATAGGCAATCTGCGACCATATGTTCGCGATCATGTTGCCGGTGTTGTTCGACTGGCGCATTTCGCCGTTTACATAGCAGCGCAAATCAAGCGCGTGCGGATCGGGCACTTCATCGGCGGTGATGATCCATGGGCCCATCGGGCCATGCGTATCGAACGACTTGCCCATCGTCATGGTGTTCGAATGGAACTGCCAGTCGCGGGCGGAAACGTCGTTCATCACGAAATAGCCGAAGACATAATCCCTGGCGTTCTCGACACTCACCTTCTTGGCCGATTTGCCGATCACCACGCCGAGTTCGACCTCGTAATCGAGCTTTTCGGTGACGCCCGGATCAATCGTGTCGAAGGGCCCGGAAATGCAGGTCGTCTGCTTGTTGAACCACACCTGATGGGCAAAGCGCGGAACACCCAGACGGTCGGCTTCCTCGAGGTGTTTGGCGTAGTTCATACCGATGGCCATGAACTTGCTAGGCCGTTCGATGGGGGCGAGCAGCCGGGCATCTTTTAGCGCCAGCGCGTCGGCACCCTTTTCGAGCTGTTCACGCGCGGCGGCCAGTGCCGCGTCACCACCCTCGATAATCGCGTGCATGGTGGGATAGCGGTCCGCGATCGGCGCCAGCGACACGATCGCCTCGCCGCGAACCAGGCCAAGGCGGGGCGTGCCGCCATCATCGTATCGAACGAACCGCATCACAAACTCCTGAGGCAAAATGGGCTGCCTGCCTCTAGAGGCGCGGCGCCAATCCGCGCAAGCTTTCATTGGACAGGCAAACGCCGGTGCGCAGCCGCTGCCCCCGTGACGGAAGCGCCCTTATACCAAGGTTCGATGAGCTTGACTCATCGAACCTTGGTTAAGCCTGTGTGGCGCCTGAACATTTTCAAGGCGTGATGCGTTAGCATCCTAGCGCCTTGGTATTACAGGTCGAGGCAGGCCTGTTCGAAGGACAATCG
>CAIWFP010000410.1 GCA_903911985.1 uncultured Sphingomonadales bacterium | reverse complement strand
CTGGATGGCAAGATTCGCAAGAACAGCCCGTTCCTCAGCGTCAATCCCATCACCGGCGCCCCCGGCGATTCCGCCCCGTCCTCGGCGAACCTCGGCACGCTGGTGCCTTATTCCAGCCTTGGCGGCGGGGCGCTGGTGCCGGGCATGGTGGGCGCGACCTGCCGTCCCGATGGCTTTCTCAGCATCGGCCAGGGGCCGCAGATGGGCCCCTATGTGCTGCCCGGCAACAATTATCACACCTATGACATCCCGCTGTTCTGGGCGAATGTGCGCGCCGATGTGACGCGGCGCGTGGAAGCATGGCACCAGCAGTCCCCCGCCATGAAACATCGCGGGCGCTGGCCTTGGCACCGCTGATCACCACCGGCGCGCGCGAGTTCGCGCAAGGATTGCCCGGTGGCGGCGCGCTGATCGGCCTCGACCTTGGCACCCAGACCATCGGCACTGCCTTTTGCGACGCATCATGGGCCTTCGCCAGCCCGGGCAAGACGCTGAAACGCGGTAAATTCGGCGCCGACAAGGCCCTGCTCGCCGCCCTCATCGCCGAACGCGGAGTGAAGGGTATCGTCATCGGCCTGCCGCTGAACATGGATGGGTCGGAAGGCCCGCGTGCCCAATCCGCCCGCGCCTATGCCCGCAACCTCGGCGTGCTGGAACTGCCGATCCTGCTGTGGGACGAACGCTGGAGCACCACCAGCGCCGAGCGTGACCTCATCGCCCAGGACATGAGCCGCGCCAAACGGGCAACCCGCATCGATTCAGCGGCGGCAGCGGTGATCCTGCAGGCCGCGACGGACGCGCTGACCGGCGGCAGGTTTTAAGATTTTCAGCGCATAGGGGCAATTTTCGCAGGGGCGCAGGCTAGTCAAAGCCGCTTCGCGGCAGGGCGCCTCGCCGAGAGGATACGCCACCCATACAGGACTGGGGTTTGGGGCCTAAGGCCCCAAGACTATCCCTTCCTAAACCGCTTGCTCACCCCACCAGTTCCGCCCGCCTCGCCTTGGCCTCCATGGTCACCAGTCTTGCGCCACACCCTTCCGCCTCGCGCCACAGCGCATCCTTCGCGGCGGCATCCGGGGTGAGCGAGGCCAGCGCGTCCCACGCGTGCAGGCGCATCCGGTCGCTGGGGTGGTGGTGGGCGAAGCGGTGGGCCAGATCGCAAGCCTCCCCGCCGCCCAGCCCCACCGCGATGCGCAAAACCGCCTCGCTGGCGCCGTGGCTGAGGATCGCGCCGATCTCGCCCTTGACGGTGTCGACGCGATACTGGTCGAGCCAGCCCTGCGCGCCGCTGGTGTGCATGATGTTCAGCGAGACCGACAGGGCATCGGCGGGAAGCTGGGCGTGCACATCGATATGGGCGCGATAGAGCATGATCTTGCCCTCCTCCAGCCGCTCGCGACCAACATAGCGCAAGTCCACCTTCTCGCCGCGCCAGCCGACGACATCCTCGTAATCGAACTCGTAATAGTCGCTCCAATAGCCGGGGCCGAAATAACCGAGCGTGAGGAAGTTGAAATTGTGGTCGTGCGGCAGGCCATAGACGAAGGCATCGCCGCCGCTGGCGCGCATCATGTGCTCGTCGCGGCTCGGCCAGATGTTGGCGCGCAGGAAGCAGTTGCCCCCAATAGCCCGTGTCCCGGGGCGGGCCAGCATGATGACCTGCGGGCCATAGCTATTGTCCAGCGGATCGTCGCGGTGGTGGGCCTCAAGATAATCCACCAGAATGTCGCCAAGGAAGCTCTTGTTGTTGCCCAGCCGCCGCAGCATCAGCGCGCCATGGGCAAGGCTCGCCTCGTCAGTGGGGCTGAAACCCACGGTGGCCATGGCCTCGGCGCATTCATCGAGGCTGATGACCCCATCGTCGGCAATGTCGATTACGCGGGGCATGCGGTCTTCTCCGTCTCTGGCTCCGTCTCTGGCTCCGGCTCCAGCACCGCCAGTTGCGGCCAGCTTTCGAGCAATTGCGCGCGCAAGGCGGCGGCGGGGGTGGCCAGCGGGTCATCGGCGCGGCGCGACAGGCTGGATAGCGCCCTGAACCCGGTGGCCGTATCCAGCCCAAGGCATTCGCACATCGCCTGCCAGCGAAGGCCCGGCGAATCCGGCCCCAGCGCCATGCTGGCCAGCAGCGGGGCGGCATCGGCGCGGCCCATCCGGCCGAGCAGCGAGATCATCAGCTCATAGCGGCTTTCGGCGGGGGTTCCGGCGGCGCGGTGCAGCAGCTTGCCGCTATCCAGCGCATATTCGCGCACCGGGTCGTTGCCCCCATGCTGAGGAGTGTGCGGGCGGTGCAGGCGCAGCGTCACCAGCCGCCCCTCCACGCCATGCAGCAACAGGGCCTCGCGGCGGCAATCGCGCGCCAGACAGATACCAGCGCGCAGGGTCAGGGGTTCGCGCTCCAGCCTTGCGTCGGCCTTTTCTACCGGGCCGGCTCCCGTGTGGCACGTCACCATTTCGGCACGGGCGCCGCCGGCCAGAACCTGCTCCCACGCCTCGCCGGGGGCATAGCTGATCGCCACCGGCGCGGGGGCACGGGCGAGACCCACCCCATCGATCGCCACCAGCGTCAGCGTGGCAAGGCCCGCCTTGGCCACCAACAAGGTGGAGGTGGTGCCATCGGTGGAATGGCGCATCGGCACATGGCCCAGCGGATCGGCGGAAAGTTCGCCGATCATCGCCGCCACAAGGCCAGCGACGAGCGACTGACCCGCCGGATTGCCGGGGGTGAACAGAGCCGCCAAGGCCGGGCATTGGGCGATATCCGCGCCCTGCTCAAAGGCTTCGAGTTCGGTGTGAACCGCGGCGGGCTGAGGCTCAGCCCGCCAGCGATCCATCGCCACCATCAGTGCGGCCTGCGCCCGGCGTTGCGGCGTATCGTCACGCCGAAGGGCTGCTATTTCAGCGCGAAGCTGCATCGGGCCACCTCCTCGGCGCAGACCGGCACCAAAGTTTCAGGCGATTTCGTAGATGTAGCACATCAGAACGATGAGAATGTCGTTCGACTGCGCCTGAGGCGACTGGTGCTGGTGGCTGCCGAACACGCCGGTCATCTCGGGCAGGTCGGGCAGGGCGGTAACGTCGATTTTGGGCAGGCTCATGGTAGGTCCCCTTGTTGAGGCGAGACCGCTTGTCTCGCCGGGGAAACATCACCACGAAGGGCGCCTGTCTGAAGTTAAAACCCTGTAATCACGGGGTGCCGTAGGCTTACGGTGACGTCTTAGTCTAATGTGCGCAGCACGATTAACCGCCCCTTCACCACTGGGGGGGGCTGATCCCGGCCAATCGCGATGCGCCCGGCATCCGCGCGGGCGCGCGCCAGAACCTCTGGCGAAACGCCCGGCTCATGCGCGATTTGGTCCGCGCCGCCCAGCAGGCGTGCCTCGCGCAGGGTCAAATCCTCCGGATCAGCCGAGGCGAGGCGAATCACTATGACCTCACTGGGGGTTTCATTGGGCGATTTATCGGGGCCTGAGAGATCGTCCGCCTCGTCGGTTTTCTCCAGCCACGCGGCAACCCGCGCGCCCGCTGAGGCGCCGCTACCATCATCGCCCAGCGGATCCAGCACCCCACCCTCACCCAGCGCCGCATCCAGCGCGCGGCGGCGGTGCCCGGCGTCGGGATAGCGCGCACGCAAGGCCTGCCGTGCCGCAGCCAGCGCATCCGCCAGCGCACCGAGCTTTGCCGGGAGCAAGGTCTCCAGCCGCAAGCGCAGCGCCTTGGCCAGACCCGCCGAAGCGCCGCCCGTGCCAATCGCCAGCAGCACCGGCGCGCGATCAACGATGGCAGGGGTGGTGAAATCGCAGAGATCAGGCCGGTCGACGACATTCACCAGCAGCCCGGCGGCGCGCAGGGCGGCGGCATCAGCGGCGGATCTGTCGGGATCAGCGCCAGACACGGCGTCCACATGGCTTTCATGGGCGATGAAGGCCAGCCGGGCCCCTTGTGCCAGGCCGGCGGCGATGTCGCCCACCACCAGCCCCCCGGCCCGCTCCACCAGCCGGCGCTTGGCCATGGCGCCCTCGCCCGTGCCCAGCACGATCACCGGTTGCCCGGCGATACGGTGGAACAGGGGCAGCGGGAGGGTCACGGTCAGGTTAGCCCAGCCACTAGCTCAACCAGTCCGGCACATGCTCAGCGGCGAGGATGGTGGCGGGGTCGATCCGCTCGGCCACCACCGCCCAGCGGCTGCCATCCACCATCACCTCGGGCACCAGCGCGCGGCTGTTGTAGGTGGAGGCCATGGTCGCGCCATAGGCCCCGGCGGTGCGGAACACGGCCAGATCGCCGGGAGCCACCGCATCGATCTCGCGGCCCATGGCGAAAGTATCAGAGCTTTCGCAGATGGGGCCAACGATATTGGCGGTCATCCGCTGGCCGCTGGGGGCCACGGCGAGAAAATCGTGCCACGCGTCGTACATTGCCGGGCGGGCGAGATCATTCATCGCCGCATCCACCACCACGAAGGGCGCGGCCACCCCCTCTTTCACCCGGATAACTTGGCACAGCAGCACACCCGAATTGCCGGCGATCACCCGGCCCGGCTCGAACATCAGCGTGGCGCCCCAATCGGCGGTGACGCGCGCCACCATCGCGCCATAATCGGCGGGGCTGGGGAAGATTTCGCCGGCCTTGTAGGGCACGCCGATGCCGCCACCCAGATCCATATGGGTAACGGCAAGACCCTGCGCCCGGATGGCGCCCATGAGTTCGCCCATCTTGGTGAAGGCCGCCTCCAGCGGGGCGAGGCTGGAAAGCTGGCTGCCGATGTGCACGGCAAGGCCGCGCATGTTCAGGCCTGACAGGGCGGCGAGGCGCGCATAGATGCCGTCTGCCCGGTCATAGGGCACGCCGAACTTGTTCTCGGCCTTGCCGGTGGAGATCTTGCCGTGGGTGCCGGCATCCACATCGGGATTCACCCGCAGCGCGGCCTGCGCGGTCTTGCCCAGGGCGGCGGCGATGGCGGCCAGTTCCACGCCCTCTTCCTCGCTTTCGAGGTTGAACTGGCCAATGCCCGCCTCCAGCGCGCGGGCCATTTCGCTGGCGGTTTTGCCGACGCCGGAGAACACAATGCCCTGT
>CAIWFP010000409.1 GCA_903911985.1 uncultured Sphingomonadales bacterium | reverse complement strand
CTGATCACCCACTTGGGGTTGCTCATCTGGTCGTAAACCTTGCGCAGCGCCGGGGCCATCTTGTTGCACAAGGTGCCAGCCACGATCATCACGTCGCTCTGGCGCGGGGAAGCGCGCGGGGCAACGCCAAACCGCTCCATGTCATAACGCGGCATGCTCACATGGATCATCTCGACCGCGCAGCAGGCCAGACCAAAGGTCATCCACCACAGGCTGCCGGTGCGCGCCCAGTGGAACAGATCCTCGGTGCTGGTGACAAGGAAGCCCTTGTCCGAAACCTCGGCGTTGAGATCGTTGAAGAAGCCAGCGTCGGGCTGGATGATCGGGCTACCCGGGGTGACAGGCAGGCCAAGTGGCGATGAAGCGGAAACCATGTTGCTCATTCCCAGTCCAGAGCTCCCTTTTTCCACGCATAGGCATAGCCGATGACCAATTCGACGAGGAACACCATCATCGTGAGCCAGCCGGCCCAGCCGGTGTGCTTCAGGCTAACCGCCCAGGGAAAAAGAAAAGCCGCTTCGAGATCGAAGACGATAAACAGAATGGCCACGAGGTAGAACCGCACGTCGAACTGACTGCGCGGGTCCTCAAAGGCGGGGAAGCCACACTCATATTCGGAAAGCTTGTCCGCCTCGGGCTTGTGCGCACCGGTCAACCGGCTCACCGCCATGGGCAGGAACACGAACAGCGACGACAATGCCAGGGCCACGCCCAGGAAGATCAGTATGGGCAAATACTGGAGAAGATCGACCACGGTGACAACCTTGCGTTTTAGCGACGAACATATGGCGACAAAGAGGCATTTAACCGGCGAGCTGCCCCCCGCCCGAAACGGAATCAGCCAACCACACAGCACCAGCCGCCCTAGTCGCGCCGCCCGCCGCGCGCAAGTGGGGGAGCTTGCGAAATCCCCCCGAAAACCACCAACTCCAGCCTGACCATGCGAACCGGGCAAACCCGACACGCATTGCCATTACCGCATCGCAGCATTATGCGCATTCACCAATCGCCGTCAAACAATCGCCGCGAATTAAATCCCGGCCAACCATCCCGAAAGGTAGATGCGTCCCCATGTCCCAGACCCTGTCCCAGATTTCGCCCGCCGATCCCATCGTCATCCTCTCCTATGCCCGCACCCCGATGGGCGGCCTGTCGGGCGCCCTGGCCGAGGCTTCCGCCACGGATCTGGGCGCCACGGCGGTAAAGGCGGCGGTGGAGCGCGCGGGCGTTTCGGGCGCCGATATCGAGCGCATCTACATGGGCTGCGTGCTGCCGGCGGGTCTGGGCCAGTCCCCCGCCCGGCAAGCGGCGCTGAAGGCGGGCCTGCCGCTCTCGGTACAGGCCAGCACCGTCAACAAGGTCTGCGGCTCGGGCATGCAGACGGTCATCATGGGCGCCGAGGCGCTGGCGGCAGGCTCCATCGACATGGTCGTCGCCGGCGGCATGGAAAGCATGACCAACGCCCCCTATCTGCTGAAAAAGCATCGCGGCGGCGCCCGCGCCGGGCACGACACCGCCTATGACCACATGTTCCTCGACGGGCTGGAAGACGCCTATGAGGGCGGCTCCATGGGCTCCTTCGCGCAAACCGTGGCCGATGAATATCAGCTCACCCGCGCCGATCAGGACGCCTATACCATCGAATCACTGGCCCGCGCGCAGGCCGCCATCGCCAGCGGCGCCTTCGCCAGCGAGCTGGTGGCCGTCACCGTCAAGACCCGCGCCGGCGATGTCGTGGTCGCCACCGACGAGGCTCCGGGCAAGGGTCGCCCCGACAAGATCCCCACGCTCAAGCCCGCCTTCGCCAAGGACGGCACCATCACCGCCGCGTCCTCCTCGTCGATCTCCGACGGCGCGGCAGCGGTCGTCCTCACCCGCGCCAGCGTCGCCAGGGCCAAGGGCCTCACACCGGTCGCGCGCGTCGTGGCGGTTGCCGCCCATGCGCAGGCCCCCGCCCGCTTCGCCAATGCCCCCGCCCCCGCCATCACCGCGCTGCTGGCCAAGGCCGGCTGGACGGTCGACGATGTGGATCTGTTCGAGGTCAACGAAGCCTTCGCCTGCGTTGCCATGTTCGCCATGCGCGACCTTGCCATCCCCCACGAGAAGATCAACATCCACGGCGGCGCCACGGCGCTGGGCCACCCCATCGGCGCCTCGGGCACCCGCATCATCGCCACCCTCATCGGCGCGCTGAAGCTGAAGGGCCTGAAAAAGGGCGTCGCCTCGCTGTGCATCGGCGGCGGTG
>CAIWFP010000408.1 GCA_903911985.1 uncultured Sphingomonadales bacterium | reverse complement strand
CAGCCGATAATGCCCAGCCTCAACCCGAGGCTTTTTGTTTAAACCAACTGGCCCGTTTTTAAACCGGTGGTTGGCCCCTTTTTATACCGGCGTTGACACCTCCCCGGCGATATCGCCAATCACGACCTTGGCGCCCTCTGCAACAAAGGCAGCGGCAATCGCGGCGCCAATCCCTTGCGCTGCGCCGGAAATGAGGGCGACTTTTCCTGCAAGTCTCTCAGGCATGTTTGGTCCTTTTTGTTCTGTATATCAAATGCCAGCCAGCAGCCTCGCCAGCTTGTCGGGCATCGAGGCGAAGGGTGAATGGCTCGATTCCAGCGTATGCACGTCGAACCGGTTCGACGGGGTCAACGCATCAGCCTCGCGGATCATGCGGTCCTGGAGCACAAGCGGCAGTGCCTGATCTAGCGTGCAGCGCACATAGCTTCTGGGTACCCGGCCCCAGCGGGCGGTCGTGCCCCGCGCATCCTCGGAAGAGGCTTTGGCCGGGGCATCGGCGTTGAGATAGGCTGCAAAGCGCAGGAACGTGTCCATCGGCAGATCGTTGTAGAAAGCCTTTCGGCACAGTTCGAGATAAGCCCGGTCGGTGGAGCGGACATTGAGCCGGTAAGCGCCAATCTTGGCCGGATCGCCGATCATCGCAGGGCCGATAAGGCTGGAGCCGTTCTCAGGCAGAATCGCGTAGGCATCGCCGCTTGGCCACTGCGTTGGGCAGAACGCGGTGAGGTAGACCAGCCGAGAAACCAGATCAGGCCGCCGCTCCGCCGTACGGGTGATCGTCAGGCCGCCGAAGCTGTGGCCCACCAGGGTAACCGTGCCATGCTCGCGCGCCAGCCCTTCCAGAGCCCGGACGGCGGCATTGGTATAGTCGTCCAGCCCGATATCGCGCAGCGCCGAAGACTCGGTCTGCAAGGCAGCGGGGTCGTTCGCTAGGTATGCCTGCGGGTAGTCGGCCTTGAGCCCGCAGCCGGGCAAGTCGATTGCCACGGCCACATGGCCCAGCGCGGTCAGGCGCTCGACGACAAGGCCCCAGTGGATCGAGCAATGCCACGCACCGTGCACGAACAGAAACGTCTTCGACCGCGCGTTGGGGACAGGAGCTTTTGCGGTGGCACTAGCCCCCAGCGCACCGATCATGGCGGCACTTGCTGATCCCAGTATCTCGCGGCGTTTCATGGAGGCACCCCTTTCGGCGTCAGGCGGCGACTTCGGCCAACCCATCTTCCCAGCAATAGTTGATCGGCACATCCTTTGGCCCGCAGACGAAGTTCGAAATCGTGCGTCGCGGCGTGCCGTTGAGGTTCACTTCCGCCAGCAATGGCAGCAGCTCTTCCCACAACACCCGCATTTCCATCCGCGCCAGATGCTGGCCAAGGCACACATGCGGGCCAGTACCGAACGTAAGGCTAGTCACACGCGGTCGATCAATGTCGAACGTAAAAGGATCGAGGAAAACGGCCTCGTCGCGGTTGGCGCTCTGATAGGCGAGCATGATCCAGTCGCCCTTGCGGATCTGCTGCTCCGCCACGGTCACATCGGCGAGCGCAGTGCGCATGAAACTCTTGACCGGGGTCGCCCAGCGGATCGCTTCTTCGACGAACAGCGCAATATCGGCGGGATTGGCCTTGAGCCGCGCCAGCAGATCGGGCCGCTGCGCCAGCACCCACATCGATGTGCTGGTGGTGAAGGCTGTGGTATCGTGGCCCGCCGTGGCAGCGATGGTGTAGTAGCCATGGAGCTGGCGCGGCGTCAGGTATTCGCCGTTGACCTTCGCGTTGGCAATCAGGCTGGTCAGCGTGTCGTCGGGCGCGGCGCGCAGGCGGTGGGTGGCGCTCTCGAAATAATCGTGGAGGTCTTTCATGCCTTCGTCGATCATGCGCATGGCTTCGGCGCTGGTTGCATCGGTGCCGCTGGTGTTCATGTCCGGGTCGTTCGCGGCATGTAGCATGTGCGCGGTATGGAGCATGAAGGCTTCGTCCTCGCGCGGGATGCCCAGCGTTTCCATCACCACGCGCAGCGGATAGACCCAGGCCACATCCTGCGCAAAGTCGCAAGCGCCGCCGTGGGCGCGCATCTCCGCGATGGATTCGCGCGCGATCCTGCGGATTTTTGCCTCTAAGTCCTTGATCGATTTCGGCGCAAAGCGCGGAAACGCGATCATTCGCAGATCCTTGTGCTCGCGCCCGTCGATATCGACCAGCGAGCGCGTCACGTTGGGCTCACCGAACACGTCGATGCTGTAGGCGACCGAGGCGCGGTCGAACAGGATGCTCGATCCCGCAGCGTTGGAGAAGACGTCGGTGTTGCGCTCGATCTCCTGAATATCGGCATAGCGCGTGGCGACCCAGAATGGATCATACTTGTCCGGATGCGCACGGCCGAGCGGGTTGTTCGCGCGCAGATCGGTGAAGATCGCGTCGATCCCGTCATGCGCGGCATAGGCGCGCGGATCGACCAGCGTGTTGGCGACGGCGAGCGGGATCGTCGCGCGCTTGTCCTTGGCGCGGCTGCGCGCCACGGTCCACAGAACGACCGCCATGGACAGAGCCATAAGCAAGAGCGCGGTGCCGTTGACCAAGCGGAAGTCCGCCGTTGCCAGCGCGCCGCCGATGGCAGGCCCGACCGAAAAGCCGACCAGCGCCGCCACATTGACGAACATCGCCGTGCTGCTGGTGGGATCGACCGTCACCACCGCTTCGAACTGGTAGTTCAGCACGAAGCTGAAGCAGAACCCGAACAGCATGGCCAGCGGGATGAAGCCCTGCACCGGCGCATAGAGGAAGAACAGGGCGGTCGCCGCCAACAGCCCGGCAAAGCCCGTGACCATCGGCTTAACGAACCCGAAGCGCGATCCGATGATCGCCGCCGTCGCACCGCCGAACATGCCCGCGAACAGCACATAGGCCGCCGAGCTATCTGCCACCGCCTGCGGCACCCCCCATGCTGCGCCCATGTAAACGATGTAGGAATAGACCGCGACGACGCCGCAGTAGAACAGCACGACAGAGCCGATCCCCGCCCAGCCTAGCGCCGAAACGCGGCCCACAGCGGGTTTGCCCGAGGTGAGCGCAAGGCTGCGCCGCGTGGTCGCCGGGGGCACGAGGCTGCTCGCGGCCACGGCCAGCATGGTTGCCGCTGTGATCAGCCCGAACAGTCCGGCAGCCCCGAACTGCGCCGAAACCGCGCCCATCGCCATCACCGCAAGCCAGCCCATGCCAAGCTGCGCGACTGTGAACACGCCCAGATTGCGCGCCGCGTCGCCCTCGGCCATCACTGCGTAAACCACCGCCATCGCCATGCCGCAGCCGAGGCCAGCGATCACGCGCAGCGCCATCAGGCTCTGCAGCGAAGGCGCGAAAGCGGACAAGGCATTGGCGACGAGCGCGAGCAGCATCCCGACGAGGATCGTTCGCCGCCAGTTCAGCCGCTTGACGAGCTGCGGCAGCACCGCGCAGCCAAACGATCCCAGCGTGATCCCGCCAATATCGGCAAGGCCCACCAGCCCGGTCTGCGCCTCGCTGAAATGGCGCACCAGTCCGAGCGCGGCGAGATAGGCGGGGATGGCGTTGGGCACGGACATCCCGATCGAGCCGATCAGCACGCAGGCTAGCACGCCGGTGCTGAGCCCGAAAAGACGAGCATACGACTTGTCAGCGGCGGACAGGGTTCGTTCCTCTTTCGGGCATTGAGAGCGCACTATCAGGCATGTGTCGATGGGGACGAGGTTCGGTCGCGACAAACCTTCTCCGCGTCGAGGCCACAGAACATGCAATGCCGTGAAGCACCGCGAAGGCCACCTTAGCGTGAAGCCCAGATGAGCTTGGCGTTGGTGAATTCGCGAATGCCGAAATGCGAAAGTTCGCGGCCATAGCCGCTTTGCTTGATTCCGCCGATGGGCACACGCGGGTCTGAAACGGCGACCTTGTTGATGAACAACCCTCCCGTCTCAATTCGTTCGGCGAGCACCTGCGCGCGCGCGACGTCACGGGACCAAAGCGATCCGCTGAGCCCGAAATTTGACGTATTTGCGAGGCGTATGGCGTCGTCTGCATCGGCAGCTATCACCAACGCCGCGACCGGACCAAAGGTTTCCTCGGTGAAGACCGGCATGTCACAGGTGACATTACCGAGCACGGTAGGCGGATAGAAGGCTCCAGGCCCTATGGGCGTATTACCACCCAGGAGGAGCTTTGCACCGAGTGCCACACTGCGCTCGACCTGTGCTGTGAGTTCATCGCGTTGCCGGGCGCGGGCGAGAGGACCCAGGTCGACGTCCGGATCAAGCGGATCGCCCACCCGCAGTTTGCTTGCTGCATCAAGAAAGCGTGCGGTGAACGCCTCGGCTATCGGTGCCTCTAAAATGATCCGCTTTCCCGCGATGCAAACCTGCCCAGAATTCTGGAAGCGTGCTTCAATGGCAGCCGGTACGGCCAGATCGAGATCGGCGTCCGCCAATACGATGAAGGGGTCAGACCCGCCCAACTCAAGGACCGACTTCTTGAGGCTCCTCCCGGCTTCTGCCGCGATGGCCGAACCGGCGGCCACGCCTGCCGTGACGGATACGCCCACGAGACGTGGATCGCTGATCAACTTTGGCAATTGGCTGCGGTAGAGGTTGAGGTTTGCAAAGAGGCCCTTTGGAGCATCGGTTTGCGCAAATGCAGCTTCCAGCGCGAGGGCGGAGCCTTGCACATTGTCGGCATGTTTGAGGAGGAAGCCATTTCCAGCAACCAGGACCGGAACCGCCGCGCGCAGAACCTGCCAGAGTGGGAAATTCCAGGGCATCACCCCCAGCACCAGGCCAATCGGCTCATAGCGGACCCGGGCATTGCCGTCGCTGCCAAGGTCGACCAGCTCGTCCGCCAGCAAACGCTCAGCGTTCGCGGCATACCATTCGCACAGCGCAGCGCATTTCAGCACTTCGCCCTTGGCGCGTGCCATCGGCTTGCCCATTTCCAACGTTATGGACTCAGCCAGAGCCCCGCAATCGCGCTTCAGTATAGCGCCCAATTGCGCCAACACGGTTACGCGTTGGGCAATCGGCGTCTGGCGCCAGATGGCGAACGCCTTGGCTGCCGCGGCAAGGCGCGCCTCGATCTCCCCATCAGTATGCCACGGGTATCGCGCAATCTCCTGCCCCGTCGCGGGGTTGATCGAACGCGAAGAGGCAATCGGCTCTGCTAGGTGTGGCAACTGCGACATTTCAGAATGTTACCTTGTAAACGTGCGGCTCTGGTCGTGATCCTCGGCGTTCCAGGTCCGCTGTCGGCGATCGGCGTAAAGGTGAGCCGGCATGAAAGACATCACTAGAGCGCGGAAGGCCGCTGCGGTGCTGCAGCAGGCGTGCGAGATAGGCGTGGTGCGGGGGAGGGTTGCCGCACCCCTTCGATCTCGCTGAACGTGCCGCGCGCGACATTGTGTGGGTGCGCGTAGGCTTCATCGAGCGACAGTATCGGCGCGAAGCAGGCGTCGGCGCCTTCGAACACTACCGTCCACTCGTCGCGCGTCCGTGTGCGGAACACCTCTGAGAGCTTCTCTTTCAGCCGGGGCCAGCGGGCCTGGTCCATTTGCGCGGCGAAATCCGGATCGTCAGCCAGCCCGAGCAAGCCCAGCGCGGTCTTGTAGAATTGCGGCTCGATCGGACCGAGGCTGACATGGAGCCCGTCGGACGTCTCATAAGTTTCGTAGAAGTGCGCACCGGTGTCGAGCATGTTGACACCGCGCTCATCCTTCCAGCCCCAGGTTGCCCGCGCGCCCCAGATTAGTGCCATCAGCGCGGCCGAACCATCGGTCATCGCGCAATCGATCACCTGGCCTTCGCCGGTGCGCGACGCATGGAGCAGAGCGGTAACGATGCCAAACGCCAGCATCATCCCGCCGCCGCCATAGTCGCCAACCAGATTGAGCGGAGCAACCGGGCGCTCACCCGCTCGTCCAAAGCTGCCAAGTGCGCCGGAAATCGCAATGTAGTTGATGTCGTGACCTGCGGTCGGGGCGAGGGGGCCGAACTGGCCCCATCCAGTCATCCGCCCATATACCAACCGCGGATTGACCGCGAGCAGGTCATCGGGGCCGAGCCCCGCGCGCTCCATCACACCCGGGCGATAGCCTTCGATAACGGCATCGCAGGTTGCGGCGAGCTCCATCGCCTGCGCCCGGCCTTCGGCTGTCTTGATGTCGATCTCGACCAACTTGCGCGAACGAAACACCGGATCGCGCGGATCGGGCGCACCGCCGGGCCGATAGGCTACGATCACTTCAGCGCCGTGATCGGCCAGCATCATCCCGCAGAATGGTCCGGGTCCGAGCGAAGCGAATTCAAGCACGCGAAATCCAGAAAGTGCTCCCGCCATCTCAGCGCGCGCCCATGCGCACGGCGCCGTCGAGACGGATGTCTTCGCCGTTCAGGTAGCTGCTGCGGATCATGCCGAGCACGAAATCGGCATATTCTGCCGGATCGCCGAAACGGCTGGGATGAGGAATCTGTGCCGCGAGCGCCTCGCGCACGTTGTCCGGCGCGCCCTTCATCATTGCCGTATCGAACACCCCTGGCAAGATCGCATTGACGCGAATGCCCTCAGCCGCAAGGTCACGCGCCACCGGCAGGGTCAAGCTGACGACGCCGCCCTTCGACGCGGAATAGGCCGCCTGTCCCATCTGCCCGTCTTCGGCAGCGATGCTGGCCGTGTTGATGATCACGCCGCGCTCGCCATTGGCCAGACGATCGATTGCGATCATTCCTGCGGCCGATTTGGCGATGCAGCGGAAGGTGCCGACGAGATTGATGCGGATCACGCGCTCGAATGTATCGAGCGGAAAATGCACGATATCCCCGGTCTTGCGGTCTCGCCCCGCGGTCTTGGCCGCGGCCAACGTTCCGGCGCAGTTGACCAGAATGCGTTCCTGCCCATGCGCAGCGCGGGCCAGGGCAAAGCCCGCCGAAACGCTGTCATCGCTTGTCACGTCACGGCTGCAAACGCGCCGCCAATCTCTGCCGCAATGGCCGTGCCGGACGCTTCGTTGAGATCGAAAATGGTGACTTTCGCGCCTGCAGCCGAAAGTGCGCGGGCAGTCGCCTCGCCAAGGCCGCTGGCACCGCCGGTCACAACGGCGGCAATCCCGGAAATATCCATGGTCTCGTCTTCCCTGATCAGAAGCCCGACGCACCGCTGCGGCGGCCGGGCTGGTCAAGCGCCGCGCGGCTCAGATCGAGCGTGCGATCACTTCCTTCATGATCTCGCTGGTGCCCCCATAGATCCGCGAGACGCGAGCATCGCGCCACAGGCGAGCGATCGGATACTCGTTCATGTAGCCTGCGCCGCCGTGCAACTGCAGCGAGCGGTCGCAGATCTCGCCCTGCAGTTCGCTGTGCCAGAGTTTGGCCGTGGAAGCTTCGACGGCGGTGAGTTCGCCGGCGACAAGGCGTGCGATTGCCCAATCAAGGTGAACCCAGCCGACCTGAAGTTTGGCCGCCATGTCGGCGAGCTCGAAGCGCGTGTTCTGGAAATCGAACACGGTCGTGCCGAACGCCTTGCGGTCCTTGGTGAACTTGACTGCCTCGTCGAATGCACGCTGCGCGCCGGCCTGCGCCAGCACCGCGATGGAGAGCCGCTCCTGCGGCAGCGAGTTCATCAGGCAGGCAAAACCGCGCCCTTCCTGGCCGAGCAGGTTGCTGACGGGCACACGCACATCGTTGAAGAACAGCTCGGCGGTGTCACCCGAGCGCTGGCCAACCTTGTCGAGCTTGCGCCCGACCTTGTAGCCCTCGCGGTTGGTTTCGACGAGAATCAGGCTGATGCCCTTGCCCCCGGCGGTGGGATCCGTCTTGGCGACGAGAATGACGAGGTCAGCCTGAACACCGTTGGTGATATAGGTCTTCGAGCCGTTGATGACGTATTCGTCGCCCTGCCGGATCGCTGTGGTGCGGATGGCCTGCAAGTCTGACCCAGTGCCTGGCTCGGTCATCGCGATGGCGACGATCACATCGCCGGTCACCATGCCCGGCAGCCACCGCGCTTTTTGCTCTTCGGTGCCGAAGTGGACGAAATAGTCGGTGCAGACATCGTTCTGCAGAACGATTCCCGCGGACGAGCCAGCGTAGCTGATTTCTTCGGTGATTACTGTGTTGAACAGGAAGTTGAGGCCAAGACCACCATAGGCTTCGGGCACGGTCGGGCTGACAATCCCGGCCTCACCGCAGGCTTTCCAGAACGCCCGATCGCACACACCTTCTTCCTCGAAGCGGTCGAGGTTGGGGATAAGAGCTGTGTCGAAGAACTTGCGGACACTGTCACGGAAGATGCCATGCTCTTCGCTGAAAATGGCACGGTTTGCGGTCTTGAGCATCGCCAGACTCCGGAGCTGAGGTATGCGCGGGCCACGGCGGCCGCTGCGAGGATAACGCCCGTTACGCTTGATTGAATGAGCAGTCAAATCGATTCAAATTGGTGCGATTGCCCCGTTTGACGGCTGTGCTGGGGTTGACACCCTCGCCCCGCTTGTGAGCATAGATGCGTTTTGCGCTGGTGTTTCAGTGCTGGTTCAAGATTCCAGGCGGCAGGTTGAGGCGAGGAATGGCAATGGCAGGACGTGCGGGCAGTTCCAAAAAGCCCAAGGAGTCCGCTCCGACGAGCCGCACCGGGACGGACGAAGTCACCAAAAAGGCCTTGCTTGATGCAACGGCTGAACTGCTGAGCGAGCGTTCAAATCTCGAGTTTTCGCAGGCTGAAGTTGGCGCGCGGTCGGGAATGAGTGCGGCGCTTGTGCAGTACCATTTTGGCAGCAAGCATGGCTTGCTCGCCGCCCTGCTGGAATATAGCTCGACGCATTATGTGACGCAGATCAATGGCCTCGCCGACATGACAATGTCGGCGACGGATAAGCTGCGCCTGCATGTGCGCGGCATCGTCACGACCTATACCAAGACACCTTATCTTGACCGCCTGCTGCATCACCTGATCGAGGCTTCGCCCGAGGACGAGGCGCGGCGCATTTCGGATTTTTATGTCGGCCGCGTGATCGAATTCTATCGCCGTCTGATCGATCAGGGTGTCGCAGAGGGCGTGTTTCGCCGGATTGACCCGGTCCATCTCTATTTCATTCTGGTCGGCACAGGTGATCACCTCGTCGCGCGGCGACGCCTGCTTGAGCCGATTGTAGGATCAGCCGGGTTCGATTCAAATTTTGCGCGCTCGTTCGGCGATGAATTGTTCAATATCGTGTTCTGCGGTGTCCGGGCCGAGGCCGCATCATCGGGCGATGCCAACGCATAGTTGAGATCATAGCGGACATCGTGCGCCACGATGTCCTCACGGCAACAACTGCAAACGATCTGCGGCACAAAGTCCTGTCCGCAGGTCTGGTGCGTGAGGATCATGGGGGCGGGGTGGCCCAGCCAGCGATCGCCCCAATGCAGCATCTGGATCATCGGCAGATAGAGATCGCGGCCAATGGTGGTCAGCCGATATTCGAAGCGCTCGGGAAGATCCTGATATTTGGAGCGCCGGATAATTCCTGCCTTGGTCAGGCGGTTGAGCCGCGTCGCCAGGATCGCACTGGCGACGCCAAGCTGCGCGCCAAACTGATCAAACCGGCGGGAGCCCAGAAACAATTCGCGGAGAATCAGGAAGGTCCAGCGGTCGGCGATGATTTCCAGTGTGCGCGAAACCGAAGACGGGCGGCTGCGCTCGAAGGCGCCCGGCTCGCCGCGCCGGCGGCGCTGCGCCTGAACCGGGGCCGGGCTGGTTCCGGCCCCTGGGCCGTCACGATATGTGACCTCGGTCGCTTCGATATTTGCACGGCAGGCCGAACAGGCGGTCTCGGGCTGGAACACGTGGCCACAAGTGCGGTGGGTGAGGCGCAGCGGCACTGGTGCGCCGCCATGCAGGTGACGGTCACCGAAGCGAAGCAGACTGAGCATGACGAGATAGAGCTCTCGTCCCCGTTCAGTCAGGCGATATTCGTGACGGTTATTGCGCTCCGGATCGGGCACTTTTGCGATCACGTCATGTTCGGCGAGCGCGGCTAGGCGGCTGCTCAGCGTGCTGCGTGGCACACCAAGCACGCGTTGGATCTGATCGAACCGACGCGCGCCAAGATAGAATTCGCGCAGGACCAGAAACGTCCAGGTGTCCGAGACGATCGTTAGCGTTCGCTCGACCGAACAGTTTCTGATCATGCGCGCATTGACCGTCATCTCACGCACCGAACCCATCCCTCTCGCCGCACCCTGCAAGTAGCGGCGCAAGGGGATGCTGCCCAGAGGCGATCTGCGGCAACGACTTACTCAGTCGGTAAAGAGAGGCGCGCGGCGTGCGGCAAAGGCATCTAGCCCTTCCAGCGCGTCGGGCGCGGTCGCGAGGCGTCCGATTGTCATGAGTTCCATTTCGAGCTGACGCTCAAGAGAAACGCCCGCACTGTCCTCGATCAGCTTGCGAATTCCCGCAATCGCCTTTCGCGGCAGGCGCGCAATCGCTTCGACCCGCGCTAATGCAGCGGTATCAAAGTCTGTTTCGTCGAGTAGGTTCGAGACGAGGCCCAGTTGCAGGGCCTCGTCCGCGCCAATTGGCCGGTTTTCGATCAGCAGTTGCATGGCCTTCTTCGGCCCGACGATCCGGGGCAAGGACCAGCTCATGCCGCCGTCGGTTGAAAGACCGATCCCGGGATAAGCCGGTACGAACTTGGCCTTCGGCGAGGCCAGGACGAGATCGCAGGCCAACGCCAAGCTCATGCCGCCGCCCGCAGCTGTGCCATTGACCGCTGCAATCAGGGGCGCTTCGATGGCGCGCAGCGCGCGGACCGCCTCGTGAAAGCCGTTCACCAGTGATTGAAAGAACGCTCCATAGGCGTCCTTGTCGAGTTCGGCCTTCTTGGTCAGCATCGCGCCAACATCGCCGCCGCCGCTGAACATTTTACCTTCCGCGCGCAGCAGCACGGCGCGCGCACGCCCTTCGCCGGCAATCTCTTGCGCGACGCCGCGCAGCGCTTCGGCGAATTCGATACTGATCGCATTGGCGGCATCGGGGCGGTTTAGCGAGATGATGGCAACGGCATCGTGCCAGTCGAGTTTGACCAGATTCATTGGTGTTCCTTCTCAGACAAGTTCGACAGCAATGGCCGTGGCTTCGCCGCCGCCGATGCAGAGTGAGGCAACCCCGCGCTTGAGGCCGCGTGTTGCGAGCGCGTTCAGCAGCGTGGCAATGATCCGCGCGCCCGATGCGCCGATCGGATGACCAAGCGCGCAGGCACCGCCATTGACGTTGAGCTTGTCCGCCGGAATTGCGAGTTCCCTGGCCGCAATCATCGCGACCACGGCAAAGGCCTCGTTCACTTCGAACAGGTCAACATCGGCAACACTCCAACCAGCCCGGTCCAGGACTTTCCGCATCGCGGGGACGGGGGCTGAAGCAAACTTGTTGGGGGCCTGCGCGTGCGATGCGGTCGCAACGATGCGGGCAATTGGCGTGAGGCCATCACGGTCCACAATGCTCTGCCGTGTGAGCACGAGTGCAGCCGCACCGTCTGAAATCGAGGACGAATTGGCCGGAGTTACTGTGCCGTCCTTGACGAAGGCAGGCTTGAGCTGCGGGATCTTTTCAGGTCGCGCCTTCGCCGGTTGCTCGTCAGTATCGATCATCAGATCGCCGCCGCGCGTGGAAACGGTGACGGGCGTGATCTCGCGCACGAACCAGCCTTCGGCGATGGCCGTCTTGGCCCGGCTCAGCGAGCGCAGCGCGTAGTCGTCCTGTTCCTCGCGCGTGAATTGGTAGTCGCGCACGGCTTCCTCGGCGAACACGCCCATGGCCTTGCCCGGCTCATAGGCATCCTCAAGGCCGTCGAGCATCATCGTGTCCACGATGGTGTCGTGGCCGATCCGCGCGCCGGAGCGGTGCTTGGCAAGAGCATAAGGGGCATTGGTCATGCTCTCCATGCCCCCGGCCACCACCATGTCGACGGTGCCGGCCGCCAGCGCCTCGTAGCCCATGATTGCCGCCTGCATGCCCGACCCGCACATCTTGTTGACCGTGGTCGCCTCGACCGACAGCGGCAGGCCGGCACCCAATGTCGCCTGACGTGCCGGAGCCTGGCCGAGCGCTGTGGGCAGGACACAGCCCATGTAGACGCGGTCGATGGTGTCGGGATTTACGCCTGACCGCTCTACAGCCGCGCGGACGGCCTCGGCGCCGAGATCCGTCGCCTTCACCCCGGCGAAGTCGCCCTGAAAGCCGCCCATCGGGGTGCGCGCAAAGCTTAAAATAACAACAGGATCGTCTGACATGGAGAAGCCCTTTCGCGAACGGTCAGCGGTCAATCCGCGACCATCTCCTTGAGTTTGAAACGGATGACTTTACCCGAACCGGTGCGCGGCACTTCGGCGATGACGTGGACGGCGGCGGGCACCTTGTAGCTCGAGAGATGCTTGCGGCAGTGCGCGAGCACTTCTGCCGAATCGAAATCGGGCCCACGCGGCACAACGAAGAGGCCAGGCACTTCACCCAGCTGACTGTCGGGCAGGGCGGCCACGGCGCAATCGGCCACGCTTTCGAGCCCCAGCACGACTTCCTCGATTTCGGCAGGCGCAATGTTCTGCCCGCCGCGGATGATCAGTTCCTTGATCCGCCCGGTGATCGTGATGAAGCCATTGGCATCAGCGCGTGCGAGGTCGCCCGTGTGATACCAGCCACTCCGAACCGCGCGCGCGGTCTCCTCAGGATTCTTGAGGTATCCGAGCATGACATTGGGGCCGCGCACGATCAGTTCGCCTTCGCTGCCCGGCACGCATTCGGCGAGGCTGGTGGGATCGACGATCCGCACTGCAAGGCCGGGCAGGGGGAGACCGCAGGAGCCCATGACTCGCGCGCCTTGCGGGTTCATCGTCACCATGGTCGAGGTCTCAGTGATGCCATAGCCATCGAGCAGCGGCACGCCGAAGGCGCGCTCGAACGCGGTGTTGAGCGTGGCGGGCATGATAGCCCCCGCTGACACGCAGGCGCGCAGTCCATTCAGCGCGGTCGATCCCTTAGCCAGCGCGGCTTCCATCAGATAGTGGAAGATCGTCGGCACTGCTGGCATCACGGTGAACTCACCCGTTTCCAGCAGCCGCAGTGCCTCGCTGGTCGAATACTTCTCCATGAGGTGGATCGTCGCACCCGTCGCGAGGATCGAGATCACGGAAAGATTGAGAGCATAGGAATGGTAGAGCGGGAGGGGCGAGAGCACGACGTCGTGTTCGTTGAGCCCGAGCACTGGCGCCCAGCACGATGCTGTCACCCACAGCATACCCCGGCACGAAAGCTGCACGCCCTTGGGCTTGCCCGTGGTGCCTGAGGTATAGACAAGGAAAGCAGGCGCATCGATATCGTCAAGATCGCGTGCGGGCACGGTCGGTGCGCGGTCGGCCAGCACATCGAGCGCGTGCTGGTGGACTTCGAGCGCGCTCGTATGGTCGGCATCGACGATCACGACTGCACGTAGATCGGGCAGCTCTCCGGTCAGATCGGCCAGCACCGGGGCCAGGGCGGTGTTGGTGAAAACCACGCGGCAGCCCGCATGCGTCAGGCGATAGAGAATTTCCGAGGGCGTTGCTTCCGCGCTCACCGGCACGGCAACGCCGCCCGCGCGCACCGTGGCGATGGTCGCCTCGATCCAGTCGACCGAATTGGGCAGCAGCACTGCCGCATGGTCGCCCGGCTCCAGCCCGAGCACGGCAATATGCCCGGCCAGATTGGCGGTGCGCCGATGGAGATCGGCATATGTGATCGCGCGACTATTGTCGCGGTAGGCATGCTTGGCGCCGCGCTCACGGGCATGGCGTTCAAGCAACGCGGCGAATGGGGTGATCAGCTCGGCGTGAAACATGGCGGGCCTCTCCTGGGCTATGGTGCCGTTTGCGGCTATGTTCAGGAACGGATGACGACGGTGGGGCGGCGGCCGAGGCAGAACCCGGCGATACCCGCCAGCGCGAGGTCAAACAGGGCGTGCAGATCGGCTGGTGCGCCGGGGACCGCACCGACAAAACGCAGCGCGATGTAGCCGATGACCAGCCCGGCCAGCAGATAGGCGAGCTGGCTGCCCCAGCTGGAAGCCGGTGCTGCCATGGGAACGCCAGCAGGCGCATAAGCTGCAACCGGCGCTGTGATCGCGGCAGCAGAAGGGGGCAGAGGCGCTGCCCCCGTGGGGCTTGCGATTTCCTCGGCAAACTTGCGGAAAAACGCCGCCGACATCGATTTGGCCGTGGCATCGATCATGCGCCCGCCAAGCTGCGCCAGTTTGCCGCCGATTTGCGCGCTGACGACATAAGTCAGCAGCGTGCCATCGCCATCATCGACCAGCTTGACCAGCGCACCGCCGCGCGCGTGGCCGGCCACGCCGCCCTGGCCTTCACCGACAATGCGGTAGCCGTTGGGCGGATCGAGCTCGGAGAGCGTCACCGCGCCTTGGAACCGCGCCGAAATTGGTCCGACCTTGATCACCGCAACCATGCTCATTTCCGTGTCGGACTGCATGGTCAGTTCCTGGCAACCCGGGATGCAGCGGCGCAGCACGTCGGGATCGTTGAGCGCCCGCCACACCGCTTCGCGTGGAGCTGGAATGCGCTGTTCGCCGGTCATGTCCATTACGGTCTCTCCTCAGGCGCCGAAAGTGACGACAAGGCGGACGACGCTGCCTTCGTGCAGCCGGTCAAAGCCCTCGTTGATCTCGGACAGTGGGATCGTGCCCGTCATGAGCCGGTCGACCGGCAGACGGCCAAGCTGGTAAAGTTCGACGTAGCGGGGAATGTTGCGCACCGGCACACACGTGCCGATGTAACTGCCCTTGAGCGCGCGCTCCTCGGCGACGAGCTGGACAACATTGACGCCAAGTGCGGCCTCGGGCGGGGGCAGACCTGCGGTAATCGTGGTGCCACCGCGTCGGGTCATCTTCCACGCACTTTCGAGCGCAGGCAGTACCCCGGCGAACTCGAAAGCGAAGTCAGCCCCGCCGCGCGTCAGCGCGCGGACTTGGTCGACTGCATCGGCATCTCCGGCGTTGACCGTTGCGGTCGCACCCAGTTCTCGCGCCAGCGCCATTTTGTCTTCGGAGAGATCTACCGCGATGATCTGCGCCGCACCGCTCGCGACCGCGCCGAGTACCGCGGCAAGGCCGACGCCGCCCAGACCAATAACGACGACGCTCTGCCCTGCGCTCACCTGAGCCGTGTTGACCACTGCGCCCATGCCCGTCAGCACCGCGCAGCCGAACAGCGCCGCGATTTCGAGCGGGATCGACGGATCGACCTTGACCAGCGAATGGCGCGACACGACGGCATGATCGGCAAAAGCCGACACGCCGAGATGGTGGTGAACGGCTGAGTGATCCTCGCGTTCCAGCAGCATCGCGCCCGAGAGCAGGCTGCCACGCCCGTTGGCAGCTGCGCCCGGCTCGCACAGCGCCGGCCGCCCCTCAGCGCAAGGCAGGCAGTGGCCGCAGCTGGGCATGAACACCATGATCACATGATCGCCCGGCACAAGATCGCGCACGCCTTCACCGGCCTTCACCACCACGCCAGCGGCTTCATGGCCCAGCGCCATCGGCATCGGGCGGGGGCGACTGCCGTTGATCACCGAAAGATCGGAATGGCACAGACCTGCTGCGGCGATCCGCACGAGCACTTCGTCATGGCCCGGCTCGCCCAGTTCCAGCGTCTCGATGCGCAGCGGGCGCGACGCGGCGTAAGGCTGCGAAGCACCCATCTCGCGCAAGACGGCAGCGTTGATCTTCATGTGGCGACACCTCTTCCCAGGTTGCTCGGTCCGGCGGCGGCTGGAGTCATGCCGGAGTCAATTCGGTTGACGCGTGCTAGCATAGTCCATTAATGAAAGTCACTAGCGTTGTGCGATTGTTTGAATGCGCAATCAAACTTGATCTGAGCGATTCGGGAGATGGACGTGAGCGAGCCGAAGGCAGGGCGGGGCAAGCGCGCGGACTATGTCCGTTTTACGCCTGTCGCGACACGCTGGATGGACAACGACGTCTACGGCCATCTCAACAATGTGGTCTATTACAGCCTGTTCGATACGGCAGTGAACGCCATGCTGATCGGCGAAGGGCTGCTTGACCCGGCAACCGGATCGATGATCGCGCTCGTGGTCGAAACGGGGTGCCGCTATCATGCTTCGGTCGGGTTTCCGCAGCCGGTCGAAGTGGGGCTGCGCGTTGCCAAGCTCGGCACATCGAGCATCCGCTATGAACTGGGCGTCTTTGCAGCGGGCGAAGACCTCGCTGCTGCCGAGGGGTTCTTCGTCCACGTCTGCGTCGATGCCGAGACGCGGCGTCCGGTACCCCTACCGGAAGCCAAGCGCGCCTTCCTTGAAACCCTGCAAACCACGGTGACGGCATGACCCTTCCCGAAGTGCCCGGCGTCACCGTCACCCGCGAAGGCGCTATCGCCACGGTCACGCTCGATCGGCCGGGGCAGTACAATTCGATCAGCTTCGTGATGTGGCAGGGCCTGCGCGATCTGTTCACCGCGCTGGGCACCGATCCTGACCTGCGCGGCGTGGTGCTGACCGGCGCGAACGGCTGCTTCTCTTCTGGCGCGGATATCGGCGATTTCGAGCAGACCCGCGCGACGCCCGAGCAGGGCATCACCTATGAAGTCGCAGTTGATGAAGCCTGCAATGCGATCGCAGGTCTCGGCTGCCCGGTCATCGCGGCGATCGAGGGCTATTGCTACGGCGGGGCCTGCAATCTGGCGATGGCGAGCGATTTCCGCTTCGTCGCGGCCAATGCCAAGTTCTCTATTCCTGCCGCCAAGCTCTCGATTGTCTACAGCCCGCGCGGGATGGCACGGCTCGTCGCGCTCGTCGGGGTGAGCGAGGCCAAGCGCATTTTCTACAACGCGCAGCCCTTCACCGCAGAGCGCGCGCTGGAAACGGGCTTTGCCGATAGCCTCGAGGTAGATCCCGTCGCGGCAGCCCGCACGTGGCTTGAAGGCATCGCGCATCTCGCGCCGCTTTCGCTTGCCGGCTCCAAGGCCATCATCAACATGATCGCCATGCCCGAGCAGGCCTACGATCCGGCTGTGGCGCATGAGGCAACTTGGCGCGCGCTCACCAGCCATGATTATGCCGAAGGCCGCGCGGCCTTTGCCGCAAAGCGCCCGCCGCAGTTCAAGGGCGCATGACGTGAAGCCAGCGCCGTTCGACTATGTCCGGGCCGAAAGCGTGGAGCACGCCGTGGCGACGCTCGCGGCGGCAGGCAGCGACGGCAAGATCATTGCGGGCGGGCAAAGCCTGATGCCGATGATCAACTTTCGGCTGGTACGCCCCGCCGTGTTGGTCGATATCAACCGTATTTCCGGGCTCGACCGCATCGAGGACCGGGGCAAACACTTGCGCCTTGGTGCGCTCGTGCGCCACCGGATGACTGCCAGCGATGCTGTCATCGCACGCGATGTCCCCGTGCTCCATGCCGCGATGGAGAACGTTGCCCACCTCACCGTGCGCAATCGCGGCACTTTCTGCGGCAGCGTCTGCCATGCCGATCCGTCGGCCGAAATGCCCATGCTGACTCTGTTGCTGGACGGCGTTGTGCGCATCGCAGGCCCCAATGGGGAGCGCGAGATTGCAGCAGCCGATTTCCTTACAGGCTCGCTCACCAACGCGCTTGATCCCGCTGAAATGGTCACAGCGATCGATATTGCCAAGCCTGCGCCGGGCACCGGCTGGGGCTTTGCCGAGTTCGCCCGCCGGCACGGTGATTATGCGCTGGCAGCCGTCTCCGTATTGATCGAACGCGCGGACGGCGCGGCGCGCAATGTGCGGGTTGCTGTGATGGGCGTGGGTGAGATCGCCAGCCGCATTGTCCCCGCTGAAGCCGTGCTCGAAGGCCGCGAGCCGACCGCAGCCGTGATCGCTGAAGCCGTCGCCGCGCTGCGGGACGACATCGAGCCAATGTCCGATCTCAGCGCCTCGGCTGATTACCGCCGCCACCTCGCGGGCGCGCTGGCAGCCAAGGTCATTGCTCAGGCATGGGAGCGCGCGGCATGACCGATCCGGTTAGCATCACGGTCCACGTCAACGGCACCGCACACACCCGCCGTGTCGAGCCGCGCCTGCTCCTCAGCGATTTCCTGCGGCACGAATTGGGGCTCACCGGCACCCATGTCGGCTGCGAACACGGGGTCTGCGGTGCCTGCACCGTGCTGATCGACGGACGCAGCGCGCGCTCGTGTCTCACGCTCGCGGTCATGGCTGATGGGCAGGATATCGAGACGGTTGAGGCGCAGGGCACCCAGGAGGATCTGGGGCGCATCCAGCGCGCGTTTCGCGATCATCACGCGCTGCAGTGCGGCTTCTGCACCCCAGGCTTTCTCATGACCATCGCCGACATGCTGCGCCACCATCCGCTCGAAAACGACGAGCAGATCCGCGAGGCGCTCTCAGGCAATCTGTGCCGCTGCACCGGATATCAGAACATTGTGGCCGCCGTGCGCGAGCTGGCGAGCGAGAGAGGACCGATCGAATGAAGATGCATTTCCTGTCAGGCGGGCGGCTTAGGATGCGGCGCGGGATCTATTACCCCGGCGCCGCGCGCGAAGAGACCTTCGATCTGCCGGTGATTTCCACCCTGCTGCGCCACCCCAAGGGCAATGTGCTGTTCGATACCGGCTGCAGCCCAGCCGCCGCCATCGATGCCGAAGCGCGCTGGGGCGGGGTCGCCCGCGCCATGGTGCCGATCTTCCAGCCGGAAGACACGGTGGTCGATCAGCTCAGCCTCGCTGGGCTCGGCGCGGACGATATCGACGTGGTGATCTGTTCGCACCTTCACCCCGATCATTGCGGCTGCAACGAGCATTTCCGCCGCGCCACGATCATCGCCCACGCAGCGGAAGTCGCCGCCGCGCAGGCCGAGGACGGGCTGAGCAAGGGCTATCTCCCCGCTGATTGGGACCAACCGCAGGGCTTCCAGACCTTCGAAGGCCAGCACGACGTCTTCGGCGACGGGCGCATCGTGCTGCTGCCGGTGCCTGGGCATACCGTAGGCATGACCGCAGCCTTGGTTGCACTCGACGAAAGCGGCGACTTCCTGCTCGCCTCCGATGCCATCGCGGTCGAAGCCAACCTGACTGAAGGCTACGCGCCCAAGAACAGCTGGGATCTCGACAAGGCGGTCGAGGCAATCGACACCTTGCGCAAGATTGGCGAGGGCGGAGCAACGATCATTTTCGGCCATGACGATGCGCAGTGGCAGGCCTTGCGCAAGGGGGCCGCGTTCTACGCATGACGCAGGCGGATATCTCCGTCGAACTGCGGCCCAAACTGGTCGGCAGCCGCGTCAAGCGGACTGAGGACCCGCGCCTGCTGACAGGCACTGGGCAATATGTCGATGATATCAAGCTCGCGGACATGGTCCATGTCGCCATCCTGCGCTCGGACCAGCCGCATGCCTTGATCCGCGAAATACGGGTGGGCGATACCTCGTCCGTCCCCGGCCTCATCGGCATCTACGACTGGACCGATCTCGAAGGAGAAGTCCGCCCGGCTATCCCAACCTCGCGGATGAAGGGTTACTACGCGACGCCCTATTGGCCGCTGGCGCGCGGCAAAGTGCGCTATGTCGGCGAGCCGGTTGTCGCTGTGGTGGCGGACAGCCGCTATGCTGCGGAAGACGCGCTCGGCCTGATTGAGATCGACTACGAACCGCTGCCTTTCGCCATCCGGCAGGTGGACGCTGTGCGCGAAGATGCGCCGCTGCTGCACGAGGAAGCGGGCACCAACGTCATCGTTGAACGCACCTTCATGCGCGGCGATATCGAGGATGCGATTGCCAGCGCGCCGGTCGTTGTGCGCGGCCAGTTTCGCATGACGCGCAAGACAGCGACGTCGATGGAATGCCGCAGCTATCTGGCGGAATACGACACGCGGCGGCGCGCGCTGACCCTGTGGACCTCGTCAAACATCCCCGGGATCATCCGCGATGCGCTCTCCGATGCGCTCGATCTGCCGGGCAGCCGGATGCGCGTGGTCGCGCCCGATGTTGGCGGCAGCTTCGGCGGCAAGGGCTCGCTGTATCACGAGGAAATGCTGGTCTGCCTTCTCGCGCGCAAGCTGGAGCGGCCAGTCAAGTATGTGGCGGACCGGCTGGAGGAATTGTCCAGCTCCAGCCAGGCCTTTGACCAGCTTATCGACGGCGAACTCGCGGTCGCGCGCGACGGTACGTTCCTTGGCCTGCGCTGCGATGTGATCGGCGATATCGGCGCATATTCGATCTATCCTTGGACCGGCGGCATCGAGCCTGTGCAGGTCATCAGCTTCATGCCTGGTCCCTACAAGATCGAGCACTATCATGGCCGCGTGCGCGCGGTGCTGACGCCCAAGCCGCCGACCGGGCCCTATCGCGGGGTGGGGCGGCCTTCCTCCACGTTCGCGATGGAGCGGCTGATCGACATGGCCGCTCGCGAACTGGGCATGGACCCCGCCGACCTCAGGCGGCACAATCTCGTCTCGGACGGCGAATTTCCCTATCGCACCGCACCGGGGATCATCTGGGACCAGTCTGCCTTCCAGCAGTGCCTGGCCGGCGCGCGCGAAGCAATTGGCTATGATGGCTTGCGGGTGTGGCAGGAACAGGCGCGCGCCGAAGGGCGCTGGGTCGGCATCGGCATTTCGAGTTACGCCGAACTGACTGGCATCGGCTCGCGCATTGCCGTCGCGCCGGGCATGCCGATCAACACCGGCACCGAAACCGCGATCATCCGCATCGATTCCACCGGTGCGGTCGAAGCCTCGTTCGGCATTGCCTCGCACGGGCAGGGGCTCGAAACCACGCTGGCGCAAGTCATCGCTGACGAGCTTGGCTGCGCGATGGACGATGTCGTCGTGCTGCAGGGCGACAGTTCGCTCGTGCCCATGTCGAGCGGGACATATGCCAGCCGCTCGGCAGTGATCGCTGGCGGCGCGGCGACGCAGGCCTCGCGCGCGCTCAAGGGCAAAGTGCTGCGCATGGCAGCGCATGTCATGGCCGAGCCGGTCGAGGATCTGGAAGCCGAACGCGGCTGGATCCGCTCGCGTACCTCGAACGCGGGCATGACCTTCAAGGAGGTGGCACGCGCGGTCTATCTGCAGATGGGCACGATCCCGCGCGATATCCGCGAAGACCTCACCGTGACCGAGACTTACGACCCGTTTCTCGGCACGGCTTGCTCCTCCACGCATATCTGCGTTGCTGAGGTAGACCGCGAGACCTTTGGCGTGCGGCTGCTCAAATATGTGGTGGCCGAGGACTGCGGCCGGATCATCAATCCGATGATCGTCGACGGGCAGGTCCACGGCGCAGTGGCGCAAGGCATCGGTGCCGCGCTGCTCGAAGAGATTGTCTACGACGATGAGGGCCAGCTCGTGACGGCCAGCCTTGCCGACTACCTCCTACCGCTCGCCAGCGATGTGCTCGACATGCAGATCGTCCATATCGAGGCCGAACTGCCCAACAATGTCGGCGGTTTTCGCGGCATGGGTGAGGGCGGCACGATCGGCGCGCCCGCCGCCATCGCCAACGCCATTTCCGATGCGCTCGCCCCGCTGGGGCTGGGCATTCAAACCCTGCCGGCAACGCCCGAACGGCTGTTCCAGTTGATCCGGCCCCATCTGAACACTCTTGAGGAGAACACGAAATGAGCACTTCGCTAAGCGGCAAGGTCGCGCTGGTAACCGGCGCCGGGCGCGATGTGGGCCGCGCGATTGCGCTGACCCTGGCCGCTGAAGGTGCGGCGGTTGCGGTGAATTATTCGAAGAGCGCCGATGCAGCCGAAAAGGTCGTTGCCGAGATCGTTGCCGCAGGCGGCAAGGCAAAGGCTTGGGGCGCAGACATCGGCAGTTTCGAGAGCACCAAGGCCATGGTCGACGATATCGTCGCGATCTTCGGCAGTATCGACATCGTGGTCAACAATGCCGGCGTGGCGCAGCGCGCGCGCTTCCTCGAAACCACCACCGAGCAGTGGCAGGCCCACATCGATGTGGGCCTGATGGGCACGGTCAACACAAGCCGCGCCGCGCTGCCGCACATGGTCGATGCCGGCAAGGGCGGCCGGATCATCTCGCTCGGCGGCGATTCCAGCCGCGTGGGTGAGGCCAATCTCTCGATGGCTGCTGCTTCGCGTGCCGCGACGATCGCGCTGATCAAGTCGCTCGCCAAGGAGTTTGGCCGCAATGACATTACCTGCAACGCGGTAACCCTTGGCATGATCCAGTCGGCCCACTCGGATCCGCAATGGCTCGCAGATGTTCTGCCCAAGATGGTCAAGAACTATCCGCTCAAGCGCATCGGTCAGCCCGGCGATGTCGCCCCGATCATCGCCTTCCTTGCCAGCGAGGGCGCGAGCTGGATCACCGGTCAGACGATCAGCGTCAACGGCGGGTTCGCAATGGTGTGATTGCCTGCGGGGCGCTGGTGTGCCCCGCAACCCTGAATCCATGGGAGAATAAAATGTCTGAAACCAACCCGGCGGGCGAAGCGGTTGCCCCAGAGAAGTATGGCTTCCATCCCGCCGCCTTTGCAGCGGCCAATCCCGAAAAGCCTGCGATCATCATGGGCGAGAGCGATCAGGTCATCAGCTTCGGCGAACTCGACCGGCTGAGCAACCAGGTCGCGCAGCTGCTGCGCGCATCAGGCGTCGAGACTGGCGACAAGATCGCCATCCTGCTCGACAACGATCCCCTCTATCTGGTGCTGGCCTGGGGCGCGCAGCGCGCGGGCACGTTCATGACCACGGTGCCCTATCGCCTGACCGGGCCCGAGACCGAACATATCCTGACAGATAGCGGCTGCAAGGTGCTGCTCTCGCACCAGAAATTTGCGCCGCTCCTCGATGAGACAGCAAAGCTCGTGCCTGGCGTGCGCCAGTTCCGCCTTGGCGGTGAGGGCGATGCAAACCTCGAGGCCGCGCTTGCCGCGCAGCCTGCCACACCGATTGCCGACGAGCGTGGCGGCACCGATCTGCTCTATTCATCGGGCACCACCGGCCGGCCCAAGGCGGTCAATGTCGGCCTGCCTGAAGATCCGGCAGTCGATGCGCGGCACTGGATCGGCGATATGGTCATGATGTTCGGGGCTACCCCGGATTCGGTCTATCTCTCGCCGGCCCCGATGTATCACGCGGCCCCAATCCGCTGGTCGATGGCCTTCCACCGGATCGGCGCGACGGTCGTCGTCATGGAGCATTTCGATGCCGAGCACGCGCTCGCGCTGATCGAGAAGTATAAGGTCACCGACAGCCAGTGGGTGCCGACGCATTTCGTGCGCTTGCTCGATCTGCCCGAAGACGTGCGCGCCAAGTATGACCTCTCAAGCCACCGCAACGCCACCCATGCTGCCGCGCCATGCCCGGTCGGTGTCAAGCAGGCGATGATCGCTTGGTGGGGGCCGATCATAAAGGAGTACTATGGCGCGAGCGAAGGCGTCGGCTTCACGATGATCGACAGCCCACAGTGGCTGGCGCATCCGGGCTCGGTCGGGCGCGCAGTGATCGGCGTGGTCCACATCTGCGACGAGGATGGCAATGAGGTTCCCGCGCGAAGCGAAGGCCATGTATTCTTCGATCCGTTCATCCGCTTCAGCTATCTCAACGATCCCCAAAAAACCGCCGATTCCTACAACAAGCACGGCTGGGCCTCGGTCGGCGATATCGGCTGGCTGGATGAGGAAGGCTATCTCTACCTCACCGACCGCAAGAGCTTCATGATCATCTCGGGCGGTGTGAACATCTATCCGCAGGAAATCGAAAACCTGCTTATCATGCATCCCAAGGTTCAGGATGTCGCGGTGATCGGTGCGCCCGATGCGGCGATGGGCGAGCGCGTGGTTGCGGTCGTCCAGCCCAAGGACATGGCTGCCGCAGGGCCCGAACTTGCGGCCGAGTTGACTGATTGGCTTGGCCCCCAGATCAGCCGCGTGAAGCTGCCGCGCCAGATCGATTTCCGCGCCGAATTGCCGCGCGAGCCCACCGGCAAGCTGTTCAAACGCAAGCTGCGCGATGAGTACCGCGAGGCTGCAGGTCAATCATGACCCCGCGCCAGATATAGATAGTAACCGACTTGCCCGAACGAAACGATAGATCTGAAAGGACCCAAGATGACCGACAATGCGACCGAACAAGCCCCGACTTTCGAGACGATCCTCTATGAAAACCCCGCGCCGCATGTGGCGCGCATCGTGCTCAATCGCCCGGCCATGATGAATGCACAGGACACCCGCCTGCTTTATGAACTCAACAGCGCCTTCAACATCGCGGCGCGTGACGACGAGATCAAGGTTGTCATTCTGGCAGGCGCTGGCAAGCACTTCTCGGCGGGCCACGATCTCCACGAAGACCCGCGCAAGGTCGACTACTCGCCCTACGAGCCCGTCGGCACATGGTGCGGTTTCGGCTGCGAAGGCGCCGAAGGGCATTTCCAGCGCGAGAAGGAAATCTACCTCGGTTTCAGCGAACGGTGGCGCAATTTTGCCAAGCCGACCATCGCTGAGGTGCAGGGCGCCTGCATCGCCGGCGGGCTGATGCTGGTATGGCCGTGCGATCTGATCGTGTGCTCGGACGATGCGCGGTTCATGGACAACACCGTCGACATGGGTCTTGCCGGCGCCGAGTTCTTCAATCACCCCTATGAGCTTGGCATCCGCAAGGCGAAGGAACTGCTGTTCACTTCCGGCTGGTGGGATGCGCAGGAAGCACACCGTCTCGGCATGGTCAACCATGTCGTGCCGCGCGCCGAACTTCCGGAATTCACGCTCACGCTGGCCAAGCGGATCGCGAAAATGCCGCTCTTCGCGTTGAAGTGCACCAAGGAGGCGATCAACAACGCGCAGGACGCAGCCGGGCGTTCGACTGTCATGAACGCGCAGTTTGCGCTCCACAATCTCGGCCATTCGCACAACATGATGAAGTACGGGATGATGATTGATCCCAACTCGGAAGCTGCTGCCAAGTCGAAGGCCGCAGCCTACAACGAGAAGAAGTAAGACCGGCGGTTCTGCCGGGATGTACCCGGACCCGCCTCAGCGCGGGTCTTGTTGTGCCTCCCGGCAGGTCCTTGATCCGTGCCGGTGTCAGAGGCATCGGATTTACCAACCCACCGCGCTTGCAAACGCGCCTCGCAGGGCGTAGCGCCATTAGTTACTATTAGCGCGCAAATCCCGCATCCCAGCCGCTTCGGTGACCCGGCAGAATATGCCGATTTCGTGCTCGGGATGATCCGCAACAGCTACCTCAACGGCGAGGACATCCGCCTCGATGGTGGCGTGCGCATGGGTG
>CAIWFP010000407.1 GCA_903911985.1 uncultured Sphingomonadales bacterium | reverse complement strand
CCGATATGCGCGACAAGGCGAAGATCATCCGCATCGTGAAGGCCTGCGAGATCGCCATCATGGTGGTGGGCGCTGCCGGGCTGCTGCTGGCCTGGCGCCACATTGCGGTGCATTCGCTGGCCATGCCGCTGATGCTGCTGGCGCTGTTTGCCATGGGGGTTCACTCCACCTTTTTCGGCCCGATAAAATACGCCATTTTGCCGCAACACCTGCGCGAAAGCGAGGTTCTGGCCGGCACCGGCATTGTCGAGGCAGGCACCTATATGGCCATTCTGGCGGGAACGATGCTGGCCGGGGTAATTCCGGTGCAATGGGCCGCGGGCGGCGTCGTTCTTACCGCGCTGCTGGGCTATGTCACGGGCCGCCAGGTTCCACCCGCCCCCGCCCAGATGGAGCCCGAACCGCTCGATTTTCATCTGATCCGCGCCACCATCACCCTGATCCGCACGACGATGGACGACGCACGCGTGTTTATGGCGATCATGGCGATCAGCTTCTTCTGGGCGATCGGCGCGATCCTGTTCATCGAATTTCCGCCGCTGGCCAAGGATGTCCTGTCTGCCAGCAAGGTGGTCGCCAGCCTGTTTCTGGTCATCTTCTCCGTCGGGGTGGCCATCGGCTCGACGATGATCAACTCCCTGCTCAAAGGGCGGGTTTCCGCCCGTTTTGCCCCGCTGGCGGTGCTGGTGATGGCGGTTTTCGTTGTTCTGTTCGAACAGCTTTGCCAGATGTGGGTGCCCAACCACAGCGGCACGCTGATGGATGTGGGTGAGTTCTTCTCGCACCCGCTGGCCGGCGGGCTGCTGCTGGCCTTGCTGGGCATTGCCATTGCCGGCGGCATGTTCGTGGTGCCGCTCTACGCGTTCCTCACAACATGCGTCGACAAATCGCTGACCGCGCGCACCATAGCCGCCAACAATGTGGTCAATTCCGGCGCGATGGTGCTGGGCGCGGTGCTGGCGATGGGCCTGTCGATGTTCGGCGTGGCGATCGTGCAGCAACTGCTGCTGAGCGCGGTGATGTGCCTGATCTCGGCATGGCTGGCGTTTCTGCTCTACCGGGCCGAGCAGCGGCATGACGCTCAGGCCAGAAACACACTGGCCGCCACAAAGCTGGCGCAATAGGCTCCCAGAATTTGCCGGGCATCGGCGCTTAATCGCCGGTGCGCACAGGCCAGAGCCGACCGCTGCCGGCCTGTCACCCCTGGCAGGCTGTCGCGAAACGGGTGGCTCAGGCTCCCCCCGGGCGTTGTGGGTGTCATATCGGCGGCGGGCTGGGCAATTTGTGTCATGCCCCGGGGCCTAACCCCGCGCCGTTCCCCATCCCATGCGTAGATAAACGGTTAACCCGCGCCTGTGCCACTTAGGCACGATTGCGCGGGTAAATCTTAACGGCCCTCAGGCGGCGGAAAGGGCGATAATGTACTCCCACTCGGCCGGTGTCACCACCCCAACCGACAGGCGCGACAGGCGGATCAGCTCCATTTCGGCCAGTGCCGGGTCGGCATTCACCTGCTTCAGCGTGACCGGGCGGGCAAGCCTTGCCACCGGCTTCACCTTGACCGCCGCCCATTTGCCTTCCGGGTCGCTGGGATCGACAAGGCCCGACGCGCTGATCTCCACGATCCCGACAATCTCCAACCCCACGTTGGAGTGGTAAAAAAAGGCGCGGTCACCCACCTTCATCGCCCGCAGATTGTTCGCCGCACGGTGATTGCGCACGCCATCCCATGTGCCCTCACCCTCGGCCACCAGATCATCCCAGCTATAGGCATCGGGCTCCGATTTCATCAGCCAGTAGGATTTCGTGTCGCTCATTGAATCATCCCTGAAAAACTGGGCCCCTCCTAAGGCCAATGCCGGGTCAGGGCCAGATCTTCGAAGTCGCAAGGAAAACTAGGCAGGCAAGATGCGAGGGACTCGATATGATGTGCCGATTTACCCTGTAAATCGGTTGGATATGATGTGCCGATTTACCAATGCAAATCGGTTGGCCCCGCGCTCCCGGACCTGTCATTGTCGCGCCACGGGTTCGGCCTTGCGCCATGTCTCAGCGCCGCAGGCGTTCAAGGCCGCCACGCGGCAGCT
>CAIWFP010000406.1 GCA_903911985.1 uncultured Sphingomonadales bacterium | reverse complement strand
GCAATTTACGCCGATTGCGTTTATGAGCTGAAGGACGACGAGGCGCTCCTGTTCCAGTTCAGGAACCCCTCGCCAGCTGCGGGATATTGGGGCGTCCAGCTCGGCAGCGTGTTCATGCACACGACGGATTATGTCTATCATCAGTCTTCGCTCAATGGCCACCAGGCGCGTGTCGATGACGATGGCCTGGTCCGGATGGTACTTTCGAAGCAGGATCCCGGCGTCCCCAATTGGCTGGATACTGTCGACTACCCCTTGGGATTTATCCAATTCCGCCGCTACGCGATGAAGGATCCGGGGACGGCAGACCTGCCGTTGGCCGAAGTTATCAAGGTGAAGGACATCCGGTCCCGGGTGCCACAATCGACCCCCGTCGTCACCCGGGAAAAGCGCGCGGAGCAACTGGTGACCCGCTCGCGCGCCATGCTGGCGCAGTATGGGTATTGAGCAAGCGCGGTAAAACCCCGCGATCAACACACCAAAGGTCACGGTAGGCCGGGCGGGACGGAGACGGAGTGACCGGCAAATGTCGGGGAGACGCGGACTGCTGATTGGTCGGCGCGGATTTGCAACGGCTTCGCTCGCCATCGGAGCGGCCGCGTTGTCCAATCTTGCACATGCCTCCGTGCCTGCACTTGCGGCGGCTGGCCCCTCGGCGCGCGCCAGGCTTGGAGCGGACAGCTTGTGCCATGCCGACCCATGGTTTGCAGATGGGCAATGCGCATTAAGGGAAGCGAGCAAGGATGCGAGGGTGTTCTCCCCTCGCGCCTTAACCTTCAACCCTCACCCCTTGGCGGCAAAGGCATGCTCCGCCACAAACCGCTCCGCATCCAGCGCGGCCATGCAGCCGGTACCGGCGGCGGTCACCGCCTGCCGATAGGTGTGGTCCATCACATCGCCGCAAGCGAACACGCCGGGGATCGAGGTTTTGGGCGTGCCCGGCTGCACCACGACATAGCCGCCCGCATCCAGCTCCAGCTTGCCCTTGAACAGCTCCGTCGCCGGCGCGTGGCCGATGGCGACAAAGGCCCCCTGGGTCGGCTCCAAGCTGGCCTCGCCCGTCACCGTGTCGATCAACGCCACCCCGGTCAGCCCCGCGCCGCCAATCGCCGTATCGCCAACGAAGTGATCGACCCTCTTGTTCCACAACACCTTGATGTTGGGATGGGTAAACAGCCGGTCCTGCAAGATCTTCTCGGCCCGCACGCTGTCGCGCCGGTGGATCAGCGTCACATCCTGCGAATGGTTGGTCAGGTAGAGGGCTTCCTCCACGGCGGTATTGCCGCCGCCGATCACCACCACCTTCTTGCCGCGATAGAAAAACCCGTCGCAGGTGGCACAGGCCGAGACCCCCTTGCCGGAAAGCTCCTGCTCTCCCGGCACACCCAGCCAGCGCGCCTGCGCGCCCGTGGCGATAACCAGCGCATCGCCCTCATAGACATCGCCGGAATCGCCAATCGCGCGAAACGGGGCCCCTGCTTTTCCGGCCCCGGAAAAATCGACATCGACAATGGTATCCCACAGCATGCGCGTGCCGACATGCTCGGCCTGCGCCTGCATTTCGGCCACCAGCCACGGCCCCTGAATCACATCGCGAAAGCCGGGATAATTCTCGACATCGGTGGTGATGGTCAGCTGGCCGCCGGGCTGCAATCCCTGCACCACAATCGGCGAGAGCCCGGCGCGGGCACCATAGATCGCGGCGGTCAGCCCGGCGGGGCCAGAGCCGATAATCAGCATGCGGGTCTTGTGGGTGGTCATGGGGGGGGCATCTCCGTTATCGTGGCGAGATAGGCAGCACGCGCGGGAAATGCCAGAGGGCGTGGGCGGCTTTTTACCTTTGGGGGCACGAAGTTGCGCCTGATCACACGGGATTCGCCGCAAAAATGTCGTGTCTTTGCGCCAGATCAATGTTGCTATTGCGATCCATTATCATTAGTAGCGCATGCAACAGGAGGTTCCATGACCAATACCCATCCCATCACCCCGCGCGCCACCCGCCACCTTGCCGCAACCGCGCTGGCCCTCGCGACCACACTGGCCGCCGCGCCCGCCCTTGCCAGCCCCGGCACCGGCGAGGAAGTCTATGCCGCCACGGTGGACGCCCATGAGGTGGAGATCGAGGCGCGCTACGGCCAGCTCACCGGCGGGCCGGACGGCGGCGCCGACAATGCCCGACTGGAGGTCGCCTATGGCGTCACCGGCAATCTCTCGCTGGCCGCGGTCGGCGAATTGGAACGCGAGGCGCAAGGCCCCCGCAAGGCCCGCGCGCTGGGGCTGGAGGCGGTCTATCACTTCGCCCGGCTCGGCGGTTGGGATCTGGCGGGCTACGCCGAATTCGAACACGGCTTTTCCGGCAGCCCCGACGCTGTCGAAACCAAGCTGCTGGTCCAGCGCCGCACTGGCCTGTGGGACATCCGCTTCAACCTGATCAGCGAAAAACCCCTGCGCGCAACCGAGCCCATGGCCTTCTCCTACGCCACGTCGGTGGATCGCGCCGTGGCGCGCAATCTGCGGCTTGGCATCACCGCCTTTGGCGATCTGGGCACCGTCCACACGCTCCTGCCCCGCGCGGAACATTATCTCGGCCCGGTGGCCAAGCTGCGCATCCCGATGAAGGATGACGATGGCGACGACGACAAGGGCGTGGTCATCGAGGCGGGCTATCTCTTCGCGGCGGGCGCCACCACCCACCAGACCACCGGCCAGTTCAGGCTGAATGTCGAACCCGAACTCTGAGCAATGGCGGGCCCAACCATGTCACGCACGCTGACACAATTGGGCATTGGGGCGGTTGACGACCGGGACGCGCCACGCCATCTGATGCCCATGACACGCTTCCCCGGCCCCACCTCGCACAGCTTCACCTCGCAACGCCTGCGCCTCCATTATGTGGACTGGGGCAACCCGGAGGCGCCGCCCCTCATCCTCCAGCACGGCGGGCGCGATCATTGCCGCAGCTGGGACTGGGTGGCCGAGGAACTGCGGCACGACTGGCATGTTATCTGCCCGGATCTGCGCGGCCATGGCGATTCGGCCTGGTCGCCCGATGGCCATTATTCGATGGACACGCTGGTCTATGATTTCACCCAGCTGGTCGAAACGCTGGGCTATGATCAGGTGACGATCTGCGGCCACTCGCTGGGTGGTAACGTCGCCACCCTGTTCACCGCGCTCTATCCGGCCAAGGTGCGCAAATTCGCGAATATCGAGGGCCTCGGCCCCTCTCCGGCCTATCTGGCCGAACGCGACGCGCCGGGCCTTGGCAACCGCATGCGCAGCTGGATCGCGGAACGGCGCAAGGCCGCCGGCCGGCTGCCCCGCCGCTATCCCACCATCGACGCGGCGCTCGCCCGGATGAAAGAGGAAAACACCTACCTGACCGACGCGCAGGCCCGCCACCTCACCATCCACGGCGTCAGCCGCAACGAGGACGGCAGCTTCAGCTGGAAGTTCGACAATTACCTGAACGTATGGCCCATCCTCAATTTCCCGCAGGAGGATGTTTACAAGCTGTGGAGCGAGATCACCTGCCCGGTAAAGCTGTTCTACGGCGCGGACAGTTTCGCCTCAAACCCGGAGCTTGATGGTCGCCTGACCCATTTCAAAAACGCCAGCGTGGTGGAATATGCCAATGCCGGCCACTGGCTGCACCACGATCAGTTTGACCGCTTCACCACGGATCTGAAGGCCTTTCTGGCAAAATAGGGTATAGACGGGGCGGCCCATCCCAGGCGGATTTTCGCGATTTCGGCTCGCAAACTCCCCGCCCGGTTGCCCCGCGCCCCCTCATCCAGCCCCAACCCGGCCCCACACCGGCCCCAAACCGGCCCCATACCGGCAGTGCGCACCCCGTCGCCACGCCGGGCGCGGCCGGCCAGCCCGGGCGCCCCACCCCCGCGCGCTTCGCCGCAGTGCGAAATACCACCCTATTGATACTTGCCATGCTTACTATCACTGTGCATAGAATTGAAAACGGCCATGGGCTCCAGAAAGCCCCGAGGGAGAATATCGTGGCAAATTCCGGATCGGACACCACCGCCATCGAAACGCAGGATGTGGCGACAAACTCCAGCCTGCGCCTGCCGCTGCTGCTGGCCGCGCCGGTGGTGCTGCTGCTCGGCTCGGGCTACATGTGGTTGACCAGCGGCCGCTATGAATCGACCGACAATGCCGAGATGCAGACCGGACTGGTGGGCATCGCCGCCGATGTGTCGGGCAAGGTGGTGGAAGTCGACGTCACCGAGAATCAGCTGGTGAAAAAGGGCGACGTCCTGTTCCGCATAGATCCCGCCACCGCCCGCGCCGGTGCCGATGCCGCCGAGGCGGAGCTGGCCTCGGCCACGGCCGGGGGCGGCGCCGCCCGCGCCGATTACCAGCAAAGCCTGTCAGAGGCCTCCGCCGCACAGGCCCGCCTCGCCTTCGCCACGGGCGAGGCCGCCCGGCAGAAGCAGCTGGTAGATCAGGGCATTTCGTCAAAATCCCAATATGATCAGGCCGCCACCGCCGTGCAGACCGCGCGCGACACACTGGCCGCCGCGCAAGCCCGGGCACAGAGCAAGAAGGCCGAGCTGGCCGGCAGCCTTTCGGGCCCCGTGGATAATCTGCCCGCTGTGCGCCGCGCCGCCGCCGCGCTGGAGAGTGCCCGCATCGCCCTTGCCAACACCGTGGTGCGCGCGCCGCGCGATGGCGTGGTCACCAAGGTCAACCAGCTGCAACTGGGCAGCTATGTCTCCGCCTCGCGCCCGGTCTTCATGCTGGCCGGCACCAAATTCTGGGTGGAGGCCAATTTCAAGGAAAACCAGCTGGAACACATGCGCGTGGGCCAGCCCGCCACCATCACCATCGACGCCTACTCCGGCACAAAGCTCACCGGCCATGTCGCCAGCTTCAGCCCCGGCACCGGCAACAGCTTCTCGCTGCTTCCGGCGGAAAACGCCACGGGCAACTGGGTAAAGGTGGTGCAGCGCCTGCCGGTGGAAATCGCGGTGGATGCCGTGCCCGCCGGGCTTCCGCTGCACGCCGGGCTCAGCGCGGAGGTGGAGGTGGACACCGGCCCCCGCCACCATCTGTTCGGCGGCGGGGATGACAGCCCCCCCGCTTCCGCCCCCCCCGCATCCGTCATGCCCCCGCCGCCTGCCGGTTCGGCCGCGAGCCGCTAGGCTCCCGTGCCCGAAGCTCCCTCTCCAACCCCACGCTATCCCACGGGGACAAGGCGCACACTGGTCGTCGCCTCGTCCACGATAGCGGCGATGATGGTCTCGGTTGACTCCACCATCGCCAATGTCGCGCTGTCGCATATGCAGTCCAGCCTGTCGGCCTCGCAGGATCAGGTGATCTGGGTCCTCACCTCCTATATGATCGCCAGCGCCATCGCCACGCCGCTCAGCGGCTGGCTGGCCAACCGCTTCGGCCGCAAGCAGATCATGGTGCTGGCGACCATTGGCTTTACCCTGGCCTCGATGCTGTGCGGCCTGGCGGTCAGCCTGCCGATGATGGTGGGCGCGCGCATGCTGCAGGGGGCCTGCGGCGCGGCGCTGGTTCCGCTCAACCAGTCATTGCTGCTCGACGTCACCCCCCCAGAGCAACTGGGCCGCGCGATGGCGATCAACGGCGTCGGCTTCATGTTCGGCCCGCTGATTGGCCCCACGCTGGGCGGCTTCCTGATTGACGCGCTCAGCTGGCGCTGGGTGTTCTTTATCAACCTGCCCATCGGCATCGTCGCGCTGGTGGGTCTGGTCAGCTTTCTCCCCGAAACGCGCCAGGGCGCCCCCGTCCGCTTCGATCACTTCGGCTTTGCCGCGCTGTCGCTGTTTCTGGCCTCGCTCCAGCTTCTGCTCGACCGGGGCCCCCAGCTGGACTGGTTTGATTCCACCGAGGTGCGGATCGAGGGGGCGGCGGTGGCACTCTTCGCCTGGGCAACGGTAGTCCACATGGGCACCGCCGCGAACAGCTTCGTTCGCCCACAACTCTTTGCCAATCGCAACTATGCGGTGGGCTGCCTGCTGGGCGCCTCGCTGGGGGTCACCATCTTTGCCGGCATTCCGATCATCACGCTGATGATCCAGCAGGTTCTCGGCTATCCGGCATACGAAACCGGCCTTCTCAGCTCGCCGCGCGGGGCTGGCACACTGGTGTCAATGATGGTCGTGGGGCGGTTGCTCGGCCGTAACGATCCGCGCATTTTCATGGTTGCCGGCGTCGTGCTCAGCTCGCTGGGCATGTACATGCTCTCGCGCCTCTCGTTGCAAACCGGTGCCGCGCCCATCGTCTGGGCCGGGCTGATTCAGGGGTTGGGCGCCGGTCTGATGTTCGTGCCGCTGACGAGCACCACCTTCGCGACGCTGACGCCCGAATTCCGCAACGAAGGCACCGCGATCTATTCGCTAACGCGCAACATCTCCAACTCGCTGGGCATATCCTGGCTGCAGATGCTGTCCATGCACACGGCGGCGCGGGTGCAGTCGCGGCTGGTGGAGGGCCTGCGCCCGGACAATCCGGTTGTCGCCCTGCGCCTGCCGGATATCGATCTGGGCGCCGCCCGCTACGTGGCGCCGCTGGTGGCGAATGTGGAGCGGCAGGCGATGATGCTGGTCTATACGGATATTTATTGGATGTTGTGCCTGCTCGGCATCGCGATGATGCCGCTGGTGTTGCTTATGCGCTCGCCCCGGCGGGCATTCGGCAAAATGCGAAAAGGTGAGTTGAATGTTGCGCAGCGGTAAATTCCCTCTGGGCGTGCTGGCGCCGGTCTGCCTGCTGGCGGGCTGCGCCGTGGGCCCGGATTTTCACGCCCCCGCCGCCCCGCAAGGGCCCGCCGGATACGCCCTGCCCGCGCCCGCAGCCACCCCCGGCCCCTCGGCAGATCTGGGCGAGGGCCCGTCGTCGCGCTGGTGGCAGGCCTTCGGCTCGGCCCGGCTCGACGCGCTGGTCGCGCGGGCTCTGGAAAACAACCCCGGCCTTGCCGCCAGCAACGCCACCCTCCAGCGCGCCAATGCCCGCATCGCCGCCGTGGCGGGCCAGCGCCTGCCGCAACTGGACGCCAACGCCCGCGCCGAACGCGAGGAAATCAACTTCGCCGCCTTCGGTTTCAACGCCGCCACCCTTGGCAGCAACATTTCCAACCCCAAAATTTCCAACGCTACCATTCCAATCAAGATCTTCAATTCCACCATCACCAATTCCACTGGATCTCGCAATCGCAAGTCAGCCTTCAAAACATTCATTAACAATTATCGAACAAACACGCCAAGCCATCAACAACAGCTCCAGTTCATTGCCAACATTGACGTTT
>CAIWFP010000405.1 GCA_903911985.1 uncultured Sphingomonadales bacterium | reverse complement strand
TGGGTATGCGCCTGGGCCCGCCCCTTCCACATGCCGCCCTTGCCGCGATACCACGCATAGGCGGAATAGAGGGTGCAGCCGACATAAAACGCCGCCACCGCCGGAAGCGCGAAGCCCCACAGCGGCGAACGGCGATAGAAGTTCAGCATCGGCCGGTAGAGCAGCGCCATCAGCGCGAAGGTGCCCGCACCCAGCCAGCGCGCGGTGCTGTTGCCATCCGCGCCGAACTGCCCAAGCGCCAGCCCCGGCGGCACGGCAAACATCAGCGCCAAGCCCAGAACCGTGCCCAGCAGCAGCAGCGGATTATAGCGCAATTGCGCATAGGCCGAGCGGGCGATCATCGCGCCGATCTCGCCCGCGCCGCCATAGGGGCGGATCGAGCGGCTGCGGCGGGTGAGGCCCAGCCAGATCGGCCCCTGTTGCTTGATCAGCGCGCCCAGCGTGCAGTCATCGATCAGCGCCCCGCGCATGGCGGCAATGCCCCCCGCCGCCGCCAGCGCCTCGGCCTCCACCAGCACACAGCCGCCCGCCGCCCCCGAGAGCGGCCCCCGGTTGATCCAGTTGAACGGATAGAGCATCATGAAAAACCACACGAAAGCCGGGACCAGCGCCCGCTCTGCCCAGGTGCCGCAATGGAGCAGCGCCATGAAGGAGACGAGGCGTTTGCGCACTTCGCCCCGATCCGGCCCGGCGATGGCGACCAGCCGGGTCAGCGTGTCCGGGGCATGTTCGATATCGGCATCGGTGAGCCACAAATAACGCGGCGCTTCCGCCGCCGCGATGCCCTGATGCACCGCCCACAGCTTGCCCGTCCACCCCGGCGCGAGGGGTTCGCCCGACAGCACGGTGATGCGATCACCACCAACACCGCGCGCGATGGCGACGGTCTGGTCCTCGGAATTGTCGTCCACCAGAATGATGCGGAAAGCCCCCGGGTAATCCTGCGCGGCGAGGCTGGAGAGCGAGGTGGCAATCACGTCGGCCTCGTTGCGCGCGGGCACCACCGCCACCACCTCGGGCCAGATGGCGGGGGGGCCAAGGGGCGCCAGATCGTCTGCCTCCCGACAGGTCCAGAAGCCGGAGAGCGTCAGCACCACCCATGCCGCCAGCGCGAGGGCGCCCAACCAGAAGGCCGGGCCGCAAGCCACGAAACCCGTCATCACCGGATCATCCCCGCCTGCGTGAACCAGCGCACCGCGTCCTCCAGCGCCTGAGCATAGGGACGGGCGCGATAGCCCAGTTCACCTTCCGCCTTGGCCGAGCTGTAGAACATGTGGTGACGGCTCATCCGCAGCGCGTCCACCGTCAGGAAGGGCTCGGCGCCGGTGAGGCGGCCAACCAGTTCCGCCGCAATCGCCAGCGGAAACAGCGGCGCCACCGGCAGGCGCACCCGGGGCGGCTTGCGCCCCACGATCCGGGCGATTTCGCCCAGCATGGCGGCAAGGCTCACATCCTGCCCGCCCAGCACATAGCGTTCGCCGATGCGCCCCTTTTCGGCGGCAAGAATATGCCCCTCGGCGACATCATCGACATGCACCAGATTCAGCCCCGAATCGACAAAGGCGGGCATGCGGCCGCAAGCCGCCTCCACCACGATGCGGCCCGTGGGTGTGGGCTTCACATCGCGCGGGCCGATGGGGGTGGAAGGGTTGACGATGACCGCGGGCAGGCCTTCCTCGACCACCATCCGCTCCACCAGCCGCTCCGCCACCACCTTGCTGCGCTTGTAGGCACCGGTGGCCTGCTCGGGGGTTGCCGGGTGGGTTTCGTCAGAGGGCGAATCAGCGCCGGCATGCGTATCGGCCCCATGATTATCAGGCGGCAGCAGCGTCGCCACGCTGGAGGTGTAGACGACCCGGCCCACCCCCGCCGTCAGCGCCGCGCGCATCACCGTGGTGGTGATCGCCAGATTGTTGCGCACGATCTCCTCGGGGTCCGGCGCCCACAGGCGATAGTCGGCCGCCGCGTGATACAGCGTGGAAACGCCCGCCATGGCGGCGGCCACCCCGGCCTCGTCACGCAGATCGGCCACCACCAGTTCACCCGGGAAATCCGCCAGATTGGCCTGTGGGCTGGAGGCGCGCACCACCCCGCGCACACGGGTGCCACGCGCCGCCCCCCCACGCTGCGCCCCCTCACGCTCTGCCAACGCACGCGCCAGCGCCGAGCCAAGAACGCCGGCCACGCCGGTAACCAGAATGATATCGTCGCTCACGGGCACGCCTCCTATAGGCTATTGCGCGCCGCGCAAAGGCGGTGTAGAGGCACGCCGATGCACTTGGGGCCCACCATGACCGCAACTGGCTCGATTAGCGCCGCCTTTGCCCTGCTGGCCATGATTGGCGTGGGCTATCAACTCTATGCGGCGTGGGCGATCCGGCGATTTTTTGCCGCACCGCCGGTATTGTGTGCGGACCCCCTGCCGGTCTCCCTGCTCAAGCCGCTGCATGGCGCCGAGCCGATGCTTGCCGCAAACCTCGCCAGCTTTCTGGCCACCGATCATCTGGGGCCCGTGCAGATGGTCTGCGGGGTGAATGCGCCGGATGACGCCGCCCTGGCGTCCGTGGCGGCGCTGATCGCGGCCCACCCAGGCGCCGATATCACCCTATCGACCAGCGCGCCCGCGCTTGGCGCCAATGGCAAGATCAGCAATCTGGCGGCGATGCTGCCGCTGGCAAGCCACGACATCCTCGTGCTCTCCGACAGCGACATGGCGGTGGCGCCCGCCTATCTGCCCCAAGTGCTGGGCGCGTTACTGCAACCCGGCGTGGGGGCAGTCTCCTGCCTCTACGTTGGCCGGGGTGATGCCGGGGTGTGGAGCCGGATCGGCGCCGCGATGATCACCACCCAATCCACACCCAACATCATCGTCGGCCTCACAGGCGGCCTCGCGCGCCCCTGCATGGGCTCGACCATCGCCCTGCGGCGCGAGACGCTCGACGCCATTGGCGGCTTCGAGCGGTTTGCCGATGTGCTGGCCGATGATTACGCCATGGGCGAGGCGGTGGCGGCGCTCGGGCAAGATGGGGGGCTGACGGTGGCTGTGCCGCCCATTCTCCTCACCCATGCCGGGGCGGAAGGCTCGTTGGGCGAGTTGTGGCGCCATTTCCTGCGCTGGGCGGTGACGATTCGCGATTTGCGCCCGGGGGGGCATGTGGGATCGGTGGTGACGCACCCCCTGCCGCTGGCGCTGCTGGCGCTGATTTTCACCGGGTTTTTTGCCGGCAATCCCGGCATGGTAGTCCTATCCGCACTGCTGGTCGTCGCAGCGCTGGCGGCGCGGCAGATGGTCGCCAGAGCGATGGCCCGTGCCTGTGGCAAGGCCGACACGCCGCTATGGTGCATTGCGGCAGGCGACATGCTCGGATTTATGGTCTATGGGGCCAGCCTGTTTGCACGAAGAATTGAATGGCGCGGCACGCGTCTGACCATGACCACCCCCGGGCGCATATCCGCCTGAACCGCTAGAG
>CAIWFP010000404.1 GCA_903911985.1 uncultured Sphingomonadales bacterium | reverse complement strand
CACGCGCGCGGCGAACAGATATTTGCCCGAAGCGTGCGTCTTGCCGCGATCATGATCGAACAGCACGCCCGGCGAGCGGTGCATCTGGCTGACGATAACGCGCTCGGTGCCGTTGACGACAAAGGTGCCGTTCTCGGTCATCAGCGGCATGTCGCCCATGTAGACGTCCTGCTCCTTGATATCGAGCACGGAGCGGGTCTCGGTCTCGGCGTCCACCTCGAACACGATCAGGCGCAGCGTCACCTTCATCGGGGCGGCATAGGTGATGCCGCGCTGACGGCACTCGGTCACGTCATACTTGGGGTCTTCCAGCTCGTAGTGGACGAAGTCCAGCTCGCTGGTGCCCGCGAAGTCGCGGATCGGGAACACCGAACGCAGCGTCTTTTCCAGACCGGAAATATAACCGATCGAGGGGTTCGACCGCAGGAACTGTTCATAGCTCTCGCGCTGCACCTCGATGAGGTTGGGCATCTGCACCACTTCGTGAATGTCACCGAAGATCTTGCGGATGCGCTTCTTCGCCGATGCGCGTGCCGAGTTGGGCTTGCTTGCCATGGAGGGGGTGTGCCTCTTTGCTGCTGTGACCGAAATGCCGGCCAGATCTGAAAATCCACGAGCGGGATCAAGACCACCAGACGCGAAAAAGGCCGCATGGCGCACGGATAAACCCTTAGGGGAAACCCGTTGCCCGCAGCCTGCCGCGTCAGATGATAGCCGCCGCTTCCTTTCGTGAGCCGACCCCCGCGCTGGGTCAGCCTTGCTCGAAGCGGCCTGCCGATGGGCGGGCTGTTAGGGGTAAGCTGCGGTTTTGTCAATCGGGACGAGGGGAGGCGGATCAAGCAGGGGCCAGCCCCTGCACCCCTTCCCTGTCGATGTCGCGCTTCCGCTCCGCCAAGTGCAGAGCCTCAGCGCCGCATGCTGTCAAAGCCGCTTCGCGGCAGGGCCCGGCACTGACAGGTTGCGCTGTGCAAGATAGTCATCGGGGTTTGGGCATGGGGGTTTGAGGGTGTAACACCCCAAAGTCCATGCCCTTTACGCCTCCCTCAGCGCTCCCTTCAAAACACTCCGGGCACCAGCCGAAAGCGCACCCTCTCGCAATAGGCGCGATAGGCCCGGTCCTGGCGCAGCAGGGCTTCTTCGGCGGCGAGGCGGCGCAGTTGCGCAGCCCAGCCGATGGCATAGATCACCGTGTTCAGCACCGACGGCATCAGGATCGCTATGCCGATATGGACCAGCAGATAGCCCGCATACATCGGGTGGCGCACCAGCCCATAGGGGCCACCCATCTTGAGCCCGCGATGGGCGGGCGCGATGCCGAAGCTGCGGCGAAGGGCGCATTTGGCCGCCAGTTGCAGCACATTGCCGCTGGCCACTAGCGTCACGCCCAGTGGGCCGAGGCGGGGCCATAAATCCGGCCCCGGTGTAATCAGCAGCGGGGCGATGGTGGCGGCCAGCGCCATCATCCAGTCGCCCGGATTATGGGAAATCGCCTGACCCGGTCGCCGCACCAGCACCAGCACCGCCGCCTCCGACGCCGCCGCCAGCCAGGCATGGCCATTGGAGGAGGCCAGCACCCGCGCCACCAGCGCCGACCACAGCACCGCCACCAGAACCTGCTCGGCCCGATCGAGAAGCGACGAGGGAGCACGCGTATTGGCAGGGCGGGCAATGGGAGTTGCGATATTGCTCATGTCCGGGTTGCCCTTCGCGCACTGGCCCGCGGCGTGCTGGAAGCAACCTGGTGCCACCATGGTTAAGTCCCTCGGCAGCGGAGGATCCGCAATTGTACGGATCGGCTTGGCGGGTCGGTTTTGCGCCTCGGCATGCTTCACCGGCGAAGGCCCGACGACATGGAAAGGCCAATTGCCCCGGCGATGCCTGGCTCTTGGCCCTGACTCGCGGCCTTGACTCTTGGCGCATTTGCTGCGAGTGGCCGCCCCCGATCCGGCATGGGCTTTTGCCTTTTGCTGGTATCGACCGTCCGAGACAGTTGGTGCGGCAATCCCTCGGGTGCCCCGCTTAATACCCAACCAAGACGGGGACATGAGGATTTATCGGTCCCTCGCCCATTGGCCTTCGCTTCACCGCGGTGCCGGATGTTGGGTGGGGTGCCATTTGGTATTGCCGGCATATCGGCGATGCGCTCCCCTTCTCCCCTGATACGGACTTCGCCCAAGCCGGGTGCCCTTGCGGGCGTTCGGCGCGGACAAACGTAGCCGGCCGCTTGCGGGGTTCATTCCCGCTTTCGGCCATATCTGAAGGAGTAAGGCATGGATCGTTCGCAGAAAGCCGACGCGATCGTTGCCCTCAACGCGAACCTGCAAGAGGTCGGCGTGGTGGTTGTCACCCGTAACCTCGGCATGACGGTGGCCCAGTCCTCCGTCCTGCGCGGCAAAATTCGCGAGGCGGGCGCCACCTATAAGGTGTCGAAGAACTCTCTTGCCAAGCTTGCCGTCAAGGGCACCCCCTACGAGGCGCTCGGTGAACTGTTCACCGGGCCGACCGCCATCGCATCGTCGGTGGATCCGGTCGCGGCCGCCAAGGCCATCGTGGAGTTCGCCAAGACCACCGACAAGATTGAAATCGTCGGTGGTGCCATTGGCAGCCAGGTTCTGAACGCGGATGGTATCAAGGCTCTGGCCACGATGCCCTCGCTCGACGAACTGCGGGCAAAGCTTATCGGCCTCGTCCAGGCACCGGCAACGAAGATCGCCCAGGTTGTCACCGCTCCGGCGGCGAAGCTGGCGCGCGTATTCGGCGCTTATGCCGCCAAGGACGCTGCCTAAGAGTTTTCAATCGATTTGCCGGGCACCGGGATCGTCCCGGGTCCGGACCAAACATTCATGGAGTGAAACATCATGGCCGATATCGCCAATCTCGTTGCAGAACTTTCGAAGCTGACCGTTCTCGAAGCCGCTGACCTCGCCAAGGCCCTCGAAGAGGCTTGGGGCGTTTCCGCCGCTGCCGCTGTTGCTGTTGCTGCCGCGCCTGCTGGCGAAGCTGCTGCCGCTGTCGAAGAGAAGACCGAATTCGACGTCATCCTGACCGGCGACGGTGGCAAGAAGATCCAGGTGATCAAGGAAGTCCGCGTCATCACCTCGCTCGGCCTGACCGAAGCCAAGACCCTCGTGGAATCGGCTCCCAAGGCGATCAAGGAAGGCGTGTCGAAGGCTGAAGCCGAAGACATCAAGAAGAAGATCGAGGAAGCCGGCGGCACCGTCGAGATCAAGTAAGATCTTTAGACTCGCTGGCTCGCGCCGGATCATTCCGGGGCGGATAGACAAGGGGGCGGGGCCGCAAGGCTCCGCCTTTTTGCGTGGGGGCGCAACAGCCGTGGGCGAGCCATCCGCCTGCCGCCACCTGCGGGCCGGGCAAAACCCGGCCGCCGGCGTGGATCACACCATCAAGATCTCGCAACACGCCCCGCAAAACCACCATCGCGCCGGTTCCGGAAATTGGGGAGCGCGTTTTATACCATCGCGCCCCTTCCTCGCCAACGCGGCCCACCGTGACAGCGGCAAAAAATTCATGCCCGGGGCCTTGATGCTCCCCTTGACGCATCGGGAGTGCCCACCCATATCCGCCGCGCTGGCACTCCCCACCGGAGAGTGCCAAGTCCCGTTTCAATAGTGAGAGAGGCTACACTCCCATGTCATTCCGTCCGCTGCACGACCGCGTGCTGGTTCGTCGCGTAGAAGCTGAAGAGAAAACCGCTGGCGGCATCATCATCCCCGATAGCGCCAAGGAAAAGCCCGCCGAGGGCGAAATCGTCGCCGTGGGCTCTGGCGCCCGTTCCGAAGACGGCAAGATTCACCCGCTCGACGTCAAGGCTGGCGACCGCGTGCTGTTCGGCAAGTGGTCGGGCACCGAGGTCAAGGTTGCCGGCGAAGACCTGCTGATCATGAAGGAATCGGATATTCTCGGGATCATCGGCTGAACAGCCTGAGGCTGGGCACATGTTGCCCGGCCACCCCCCGGAACCATCTTTCCCAGACATTCTTGAAATTTAAGGAAACGAACAATGTCAGCCAAGGACGTTAAATTCGGCCGCGACGCGCGCGAGCGCATTCTGCGCGGTGTGGACATTCTCGCCGATGCGGTGAAGGTCACGCTGGGCCCCAAGGGTCGCAATGTCGTCATCGACAAGAGCTTCGGCGCCCCGCGCATCACCAAGGACGGCGTCACCGTCGCCAAGGAAATCGAACTGAAGGACAAGTTCGAGAACATGGGCGCGCAGATGCTGCGCGAAGTCGCCAGCAAGACCAACGATCAGGCAGGGGACGGCACCACCACCGCCACGGTTCTGGCTCAGGCCATCGTGCGCGAAGGCATGACCTGCGTTGCCGCCGGCATGAACCCGATGGATCTGAAGCGCGGCATCGATCTGGCTGTCACCAAGGTGGTCGAGGATCTGGTGAAGCGTTCGAAGCCAGTTTCCGGCACCCAGGAAATCGCTCAGGTTGGCATCATCTCCGCCAACGGCGACCGTGAAGTTGGCGAGAAGATCGCCGAAGCCATGGAAAAGGTCGGCAAGGAAGGCGTGATCACCGTGGAAGAGGCCAAGGGCCTCGAGTTCGAACTCGATGTCGTTGAAGGCATGCAGTTCGACCGTGGTTATCTGTCGCCCTACTTCGTCACCAACCCCGAGAAGATGATTGTCGAACTCGACAACCCCTACATCCTCATCCACGAGAAGAAGCTGTCGTCGCTGCAGGCGATGCTGCCGATCCTCGAGGCCGTGGTGCAGTCGGGCCGTCCGCTGCTGATCATCGCCGAAGACATCGAAGGCGAGGCGCTCGCGACCCTGGTGGTCAACAAGCTGCGCGGCGGCTTGAAGGTCGCTGCCGTGAAGGCCCCTGGCTTTG
>CAIWFP010000403.1 GCA_903911985.1 uncultured Sphingomonadales bacterium | reverse complement strand
GCGATCTGGAGGGCAGTGCCGGGCTGATTGGCGATCTGGTCGGGGCCGGGCCGGAGGATCTGGCCCGTCTGGGTGGCTTGTGGGCCGATCTGGCGCCCAGCAGCCGGGCCCGCAAGGCTTCGGCCCTCCGGCAGTTCTATGGTTTTCTGCTGGACGAGGGGCTGCGTGCGGACGACCCTTCGGCCGCCCTGCCACGATCTCCCGCGCGTCGGCCGCTGCCGCGCATTCTGGGGCATCTGGATGTGGCGGCGCTGTTCACCACCGCCGAGGCGGAGGCGGCTGGCGATAGCCCCCTGCCGCTGAGCACGCTGACCTTGCTGGAATTGCTCTATGGCTCGGGGCTCAGGGCCAGCGAGCTGGTTTCGCTGCCGCTGGTGTCACTGCCGCGCGATGTGCCGTTTCTGGCGATTACCGGCAAGGGCGGGCAGCAGCGCATGGTGCCGGTCAGCCAGCGCGCGCGGGTGGTTCTGGCGCGTTGGCTAGTGGTGCGGGGGCTGGCCGTGCGGGGGGAGGCAGCGCGGGGTGCGAAACAGGGCCCGGCCTCGCGCTTCCTGTTTCCCTCGCGGGGCGAAAAGGGCCATCTCACCCGCATCCGCCTGTTTCAGCTGCTGCGCGAATTGGCCACGCGTGCCGGCCTCGCGCCAGAGCGTCTGTCTCCGCATGTGCTGCGCCATGCCTTTGCCACCCATCTGCTGGAGGGCGGGGCGGATCTCAGGGTGCTGCAAACCCTGCTCGGCCATGCCGATATCGCCACTACCCAGATATACACCCATATCGATTCGGCCCGGTTGGTGGCACTGGTCAACGAGCGTCACCCTCTCGCGCGCCGATAGATTGGCCGAAATGGCACAGCGCCCAAGCGGCTTTTGCTTGCGGGGCGGCGCGATGCGGTTTAATCGCCCGGCCGATGGTGACCTTTCTCGAATTCGAAAAGCCGGTGGCCGCTCTGGAAGCGCGCATTGCCGATCTTCGCGCCACTGCCGCCGATGGCGATCTGGATATATCCAGTGAAATTGCCCGGCTGGCCAGCAAAAGCGCGAGCCTGCTGGCCAGCACCTACAAGGCGCTGACCCCGTGGCAGAAGACGCAGGTGGCCCGCCACCCGATGCGCCCGCATTTCCTCGATTATGTCGCGGCCATCTTCACGGATTTCGTCCCGCTGGGCGGTGATCGCTGCTTTGGCGAGGATGAGGCGATTATCGGCGGGCTGGCAACCCTGCGCGGGCGCCGGGTGATGGTTATCGGCCATGAGAAGGGTCACGATACCCACACCCGCATCAAGCACAATTTCGGCATGGGCAAGCCCGAGGGCTATCGCAAGGCCATCCGCCTGATGGAAATGGCCGGGCGTTTTGGCCTGCCGGTGGTGACGCTGGTCGATACCTCTGGCGCCTTTCCCGGTGTCGAGGCCGAGGAACGTGGACAGGCCGAGGCGATTGCCCGCGCGATCGAGGCCTGCCTTGGTCTGCCGGTGCCGATGGTCAGTGTCATCGTTGGCGAGGGCGGTTCGGGCGGCGCGGTGGCTCTGGCCAGTGCCGAGCGCGTGCTGATGCTGGAACATGCCGTCTATGCGGTGATCAGCCCCGAAGGCTGCGCCTCGATCCTGTGGCGCACGGCCGAGAAGGCCGCCGACGCCGCCGAGGCGATGCGGGTGACGGCACAGCATCTGTTGGAACTGAAGGTCATTGACCGCATAGTGCCCGAACCGGTGGGCGGCGCCCATCGTGACCCTGCGGGCCTGGCGCTGGCTCTGGGCACGGCGCTGGCCGAGGAACTGGATGCGCTGGCCAAATTGCCGGCGGAGCAGCTGCAATCCCGCCGTGCCGAGCGTTATCTGGCGATTGGCGAGAGCTGATACCGGCCTGCCGGCTACCAGCCCGACCGCTCCCTGAGGAGGGCCGGGCTGGACGCGGTTCCTGATTGGGCCATGCCCAGAATTCGGCTCGTGCCAATCAGGCAGCGCCACATTCAGGCGGCAGTGGCGCCAGCGGTGCTCATGGCCTTCGATGTGGCGTTGAACGTCGCCTTCAGCTGGGTGCCAAGCCCATTCATCGCGGTGATCGAGGCAACCGCGATCAGGGCCGCGATCAGCCCATATTCGATGGCGGTGGCGCCGGCGCTATCGGCAATCAGCTTTTTGATGAACTTCATCTTCAGTCTCCTGTCGCGGTCTCTTGCTCGGCCGTGTATCTGTCGGCCCGGTTTCTGCCGGGAATGCGGCAGGTTGGAATGGTGCGTCGGTTCTGGCCGCTCACGGGTGTGTTCGGCCGTTTGAAATCACTGTTCTGACGCCACGGTTTATGCGCTGGAATGGATAATTTGACGTTCTGCGGCATGGCCGATTTTATGCGTATAAATACGGGTTTAGCTGGGAATGGCAGGGCGATGGCGCAGGAAATCATGCTGGTTGTCGCGGTGGCTCTGATGCGGGGCGATGGGCGGGTGCTGATGCAGCGGCGGCGGCTCGGGCGTCAGCATGGCGGGCTCTGGGAATTTCCCGGCGGCAAGGTGGAAGCGGGCGAGAGTCTGACGCAAGCGGCCGCGCGCGAGATTGCCGAGGAGCTGGGGGTGGCGGTTCTGCCCGAGGCATTGGCGCCGGTCGGGTTTGCCGTGAATCGGACCACCGATTCGCCCGGACCGGTGATTTTACTGTTCGCCTGCGATGAATGGACGGGCGATCCCGCCTGCCTCGATGCCGAGGAGATCGGCTGGTTCCCGCCCGATGTTCTGGCCGACTTGGCCATGCCGCCGCTGGATTATCCTCTCGCGCAGGCATTGCTGGGTATGGTCAGCCATGGCTGACCGGCTTGCCACGCGCCTTCGTTACCCATGTGCGGTGAGTGTGCAAATAGGTGCTTGCCAAGCCGGGGGGAGGGCCCTAAAGGCGCGTCTCCCGCACCCGTAGCTCAGCTGGATAGAGCATCAGACTACGAATCTGAGGGCCGGGCGTTCGAATCGCTCCGGGTGCACCAATCTTACATTTTACCGGTGTCCGGGTCCCCGACGGGGGGCCCGGGATTCACCTTTTCAGGGCATTGCCCCCCGAAAGGGCGCCGTGTCCTGTCGGCTCGCAAAAGGCTAGGCGCCGCGCCGGTGGATGATGCGCTTCAGTAACACCGTTCCGTCCAGATCGTAGGCGGTGAAGCCCCAGGCGCCCCGGGGCAGGCGATCCAGCACCGCATATCCGAAATGACCATAGCGCGTGGCAAGGTCACGGGGGCTCAGTCCGGCGGGCAGCTGAGACTGGCTCCGAGAATTTGTGGCCGAATCGGCGGGAGCCGGAGGTTCATCCTCCTGCGTGCCCGACATGCCGGTGATGATCTGTGGCGGATGGCCCGGCAGCGCGGCATATTGCAGCAGATGGATATGCCCCGAAAGCACCGCAGCAACCCTTGGGAGGCTTGGTACAGTGGCTTCGCCCGCCACGAGCTGTGAACCAGCAGTTTGCGCGCCGAAGGATTCGGCAATGGACGGATAACCAATCTGTGCCACCCCGCCTTCACCGATGGTGATGGCACCAAAGGGATAGTGGTCGGCCAGAAAATTGGTGTCGCCCGCGCGGGACAGGGTAGCGATGATTCCCGCGTCCCCGCGATAGCGTGCCAGCTTTTCCGGCGTGGCGAGCGTCCTTTCGCCGATGGCGGAAAAGTCGGCGATGATGATTCGCGCCTTCTCTCCCAATTCGACGGCATAGGGATCCGTATGGTTCCCGGCAAAATGCCGAGCCGGGTCGGCGCAATCGGCCCCGGCGAGCAGCGGGTGGGGATCGAGCATCAGCCACCACCCGGCCCCGGCGCGCGCGCATTCCTCGTGATTGCCGCGCACCACCGCCCAAGGTGCGGCAGCCAGCAGCGGGGCGGCGGGCGTGAAGAAATCGGCATCCCACGCGTCCCAGCCATAGCCGGAGGGCGACCCCCCGCAGCCTTTGTTGCCCTCGGGGCAGGGGCTCTCGCGATAATGATAGTCGCCCACATGCAGCACGAGATCGGGGTGCCGAGCGGCGGCGGCACGGGCGATGCGGGCAAAGGGCCAGGCGGCCTGTGTGTCGTTGCAGGCCTGCCATGCGGGGTGAGAGCCGTTCTTCAGGCGGCAGCCGGTATCGCCGATGACCACGATGCGGCGGATGATGGCGCGCGGCAGGGGCAGGGGTATGCCTTCAACCGCTGCCCGGCGCACACCGCGCGCCACCTCTGTTTCGCACACGCGAAGGGGAAAGGCGGCAGCGGGGATGGTCGTTTGGTCAAAGGCCCTGGCCCGGGCCGGAATGACGCGGGGTGCGGCGCGTTCCCGCATGGCCCGCGCGTGGCCGTCGAGCAGGATGGCGGGGCAGTGGTCGTCATTGTTGAGGACGCGCGCGATGCTGCCTCCTTGCGGGGCCATCAGCGTATAGGCACCGAGGATGTGCGGGGTGGTATGGGCTGGCCCCATATTCGCAAGGGCGTCGCCAGCCACCAGTGCTTGCGCGGACATCGCGGCGGCCAGAGCCATTAGGCGACACAGGGCGGGGCGTGATGGCAAGGGGCGGTTCCTCAGGTGGCGTGGGCGGGGTCAGGCTAGGCCGGCGGTGCGACATTATCATGAATACAGCCGAGGGCGCGAGGGCTTGGCGCATGCCGCGACCTGGGGGCGGTTCCCGGCTTCTCCCGCAGGCAAATTTTTCGGGGCGGCCAATCTTCTTGACGCGGGATCCGCGAAGGGGAACAGACGAGGTTATGAGCAACCGTGGCAAGATGCAGGCAACGAGACTGGCAACGAAACTGGCAACGAGACTGGCGGAGCGAAAGAAACCGGCTTGCGCGGTGGCGCGATGAGTGGCGAGCAGGATCCCGATCCACGCTCGGTCTGGCGCTTTGCCCATGCGGCGCGGGCCCATGTGGTGATTGATGCGGCGGGCTATTTCAACCTGTTGCACGCGGCCATGCTGGACGCGCGCGAGCGGATCATGCTGCTGGGTTGGGATTTTGATACGCGCGTGCGGCTGGGCAGCGGGCGGCGCTGGTGGGATGTGCCGCACAGGTCGCGCTACCCCGCGCGGCTGGGCGGGCTGGTGGTGTGGCTGGTACGGCGGCGGCGGACCTTGCGCGTACTGGTGCTGCGCTGGAGTTTTGGTGCGGGCAAGGTGCTGCTGCGCGGTTCCATGCTGCTCGATATGATCCGCTGGGCGTTTAACCGGCGCATTTTCTTCCGGCTCGATTCGGCTTTGCCCATG
>CAIWFP010000402.1 GCA_903911985.1 uncultured Sphingomonadales bacterium | reverse complement strand
GTAGACGTCCTTGGTGAAGGTCGTGGTATCGCCCTCGGCCCCGGCGCCCTTGTTGACAACGACAATGCTGGGCCCCGTGCCCACGGCGAAGCCATCGCTTTCCTTCAGGTAGCGCACCGAGGAGTCATTCATGAAGAACAACACATAGCTGAACTTTTGGGCGCCAATCTGCAACCCCCAGCTGCCGCCGGACAGATTGTAATAGCCCGCCGGACGACCGTGGACCAACAGAACCCCGTTGCCGCTTTCGCCGCCGAATACCAGACCCGCCTTGAAGATGGACGGGAATACCAGCACGGCCTTGGCGTTGCGCGCGAACACGCGCGAACCGGGATCGCGCGCCTCAAGCTGGCGCAGCGTGCGCTCACCCTGATCGGCGATCTGGACGGCGGAACGGGCCTGTGCGGAGGACATCGCCAGAGGGCTGAGCGTGGTCAGCATGGCGAGGGCGACCGTGGTGAGCGAGCGGCGGGTTAATTTCATCTGGGGCTACTCCAATGGGGTTTTCGCAAAATGGCACCCGGCGCAAAGCTTGCGCGAAAGGTCCGTTCGCTAAAGGTAGGCCGACGGCTGCGAACAGCCGTCGGCCTATAGTGCGATGCGACAAGATCCTGACCGTTTGGCCATGCGAACCGTCACGGTCAGTGCCTTCGAGGGGGGGGATAAGGCGTGACCGCGAGCATCGAGGCAATAACTACGGGCCGGAGAGGAGCGGGAACAGACTCGGAAAATACTCATTCGGGCGGCGCGGGACCGCCTGCGGCATTGGGCATTGCCGGAGGTGCCAGGCCCAATGGGCTTGTTACCCAATCCTAGCGTTGCCTTGCGTATACCACATTGGAGCTGACCAGTGCATTGATCCGGGCAAAGTTGATCTCGGGATGGGCGGTCTGAAGATATTGGAGCGAGTGCCGGACATAAACATGCAGAGCGCCGGGTATCACGACATTTTCGCGTTTGACCGGATATGAGCCAACCGGTTCCCATTCGCTGCCTTTTGCGCCAACCATCGCTTTCATCCGGGCGTGGTACGGCTTCAGATCACGCGCCGAGACCGCGTCGTCAATGATGATCACCCCGACCGGGATGTCATCCATAACCGCGCGAAGCTTTTCGACGGTTGGGAACAGATCCTGACTATTGCGGCCGAACCAATCCTGATTAACCAGAACCTTGCTGCCGCGAAGAACCACGGAACGGCCCGTTCGGGGAGACTGCAGGGCAATCGCGGCAATCGCGCTGCCATCGCCCAGTTCGCCCGCGGAAATGAACCAGACCTGTGGCGCCTTGCCAAGCTTCGCGTTGATGTCTGCCACCATGCTGGCATATCCATCATTCCGCAGGTTGAGTGGCCGCGACAATTGCTGCGCGGCGAAGGCGCCCAGCAGCAGGGTGCCCAGTAGCTAGGAGCCCGGCAGCAGGGAACTCACCCCGATCCGTGTGGCAACGCCCGGCAGGAACCGCGCCACCGGGGCCTCCAGCGTGGCCAGCCCCGCCACCGCGAGCAGCAGCACCGTGGGGATCACGGTCACCATATACCGGGCCTCGATGCCCACGGGCAGGGCGCATTGCAGGCCAAGGGTCGCGATGGCGAGGCCCGCCAGCGCCGCCCACTCGGGGGCAACCGCCCTTTCGGCAAAGGGCCTGAGGATTTTTACATAGAAACCGGCAAGAGCCAGAAGGCTGACCGCCAGTCCAAGGCTTTGGTAAAGATCGGTGCCAAAGGCCCTGACCGCCACCCGCCAATAGGGCTCGTCTCCCGGACTGCCGGCCCAGCTGCCCGTCATCATCGATCGCGTGAGGTAATACCACGGCACGCCCGCAAGCAGCGGGGGCAATGCGCCAAGCCACAGGCCGGACCGCTTCAGCAGGGCAAAATTTCGCGTCAGCAGGATTGCCACGACAGGCATCAGCCCCAAAGCCCAGCCGCTGCCCCGCGTGAGGATAGCGGCTGCGGCGAGCAGGCCAAACAGGACCCCGTCGCGGGTGGATCCGGTTTTTGCAAAACGCCCGAACATCGCCGCACTCGCCAACATGAAGAGCGTGACGAGGTGTTCGGTTATGTACATGGCGGTGGAAGCCTGCACCAGCGGCGAGGCCAGAAACAGCAGCGCAGCGAGCGCCCCGCCCCTGCGGGAAACCAGCCTGCTGCCCAGCGTGTAGATCAATGTGGCGCTGCCGGCGGCGGTGGCGGCAATGAACAGCATCGCCGCCGTGCGCGAGGCTCCAAATAGGGCGAGCCATAGGCCGCCGCTCACATACATCAACGGAGGCCAGTGGCCGATTACAACCCTGGGGAAATGCAGGTAATATTCACGAGCGAAAGCCCATGGACGGGTATAGTGCCCACTAAATAAAAAGTCTCTTATCATCAGAGACGTTACAAAATGGCCAGCCTCATCACCATGTCCGCCAAAATCCGCGCTATACGCTCCATCATATATTTGTAGAATTGCCGCAAATCCGCAAAATAAGGCAAAAATTATCCAGAGATTGCGATCGAAAAACCTAGCAATACTTTGCACGCCCGCGACACCTTCTGCGAAAATTCTGCCAAACTCTTTCAGGCTTACTCTTGGGTATCCAATGTACAAACAAGATATTTCCCGTGCATGACCAGCCGGGCACAGGGCATGGACAGGGCGCCCAAAACCAGAGAGGCTCCCCGGGCGGTAAAGACCAGCAACGGACAGAAATATCCAAGAATGTTAGGTCGCATGCTGGTGCCTTGCAAGCGCCGATACCTGCCCGCGCGGGGATGACGTATGGCGCTTGACCGGCCGGACGCGCGTGAACTCAGCCCTGGCCCCGGGGCATGCGGTTCCACGCATCGAGCGCGGCGATCTTGTAGGCCTCGGCGAGCGTTGGGTACCTGAAGGTGTTTTCGATAAAATAATCCAGCGTGCCCTTCAGGTTCAGCACCGCCTGACCGATGTGGATCAGCTCCGTCGCCCCCTCGCCAATGATATGCACGCCCAGCAGGCGGCGGGTCTTGAGCGAGAACAGCATTTTCATCATACCGCTGTTCAGCCCCATGATATGCCCGCGCGAGGTCTCGCGGAAACGGGCGATGCCGCATTCATAGGGGATACCGCGCTTGCGCACCTCCTCCTCGTTCATGCCGACGGTGGATATTTCCGGCACGGCATAGATGCCATAGGGGAAATATTGCGGCGCGGGCGGTACTGGCAGGCCGAATGCGTGGCACGCCGCGATCCGCCCCTGTTCCATGGAGGTGGAGGCAAGGCTGGGAAAGCCGATGACATCGCCCGCAGCGTAGATGTGCGGCACCTCGGTCTGAAAGGTTTTGGGGTCTACCGCAATGCGCCCGCGCCCATCCACCGACAGGCCGCAGTTCTCCAGCCCCAGAGCCGCCGTGGCACCCGTTCGGCCAGCGGCGTAAAGCAGCATGTCACTGCGGATCTGGCGCCCATCCGACAGGGTGGTGACCGGCCAGCCATCAGCCCCGGCCTCCACCTTTGCCACCGAACAGCCCAGCCGGATGACCGTGCCGCGATCGCGCAGGATATGGATGAACTCCTGGATGATCTCGCGATCGACGAAATCGAGAAAGCTGTCGCGCGGTTCGATCAGCGTGACCGGCACGTCCAGTGCACTGAAAATCGTGGCATATTCCACGCCGATGACCCCGGCGCCGATCACGGTGAGGCTGCGCGGTACGCGCGGCGCATCGATCAGCGCGTCGCTGTCGAGGATATGGACATCATCGAAGGGAATGGTGTCGGGCCGAAAGGGCACCGTGCCGCAGGCGATGAGAATGCGCTCGCCGGAAACGACGAGGTCGCTGTCATCCACACAGCGGATATTGACGCGGTGGGCATCGACGAACCGGGCCATGCCGGCAATGGTGCGCACATTATTGCGCTGGAACTGGTGCTCCAGAACATCCACCTCATGCTCCAGCGTCTTGGTCAGGCGGATGCCAAGGTCGGTGCCGCCGATCTCCTTCTTGACGCGGTAGCTGTGCCCGTAAAACCCGCGTTCCCGCCAGCCAGAGAGGTTGAGCGCCGTTTCGCGCAGGGTTTTGGAGGGGATGGTGCCGGTGTGGACCGACACGCCGCCCACCCGCTTGCGCCCTTCCACCACCAGCACGGAATTGCCCAGCTTCGCGGCCTGAACGGCGGCCCGGCGGCCCGCTGGCCCACTGCCGATTACGATGAGATCATAACTGTCCATGCGTCGCGGTGCCCCCATTTGCCGGCGATGGAACCGGCGCCGGGCAACCCCCGCGCGCCATTTCCGCCAACCAACTGCCCCGATCCGGCACCGCTCCCGATGGTATGAATTTGGGCAGCCTATCCGGTGCTCGCCCGTTTGTCATGCGCCGCGATAGCTTGCCTAGCGGGAATGGGTTCGGAATGGTGGAATGCGGCAAGGGCGGAATGCGCAGTGTGACTGGACATGGGCGGCCATCCCCGACATCCTCGCGCACGCAGCATCGCGAGACACACCGAATATGGCGCAATACAGGGACAGGGCGGGAGACGCCGCGGGCGTCATGCTGGGCTCGCCCGCCCAAGGGCTGGTGCGGGCGCTCGCCTTTGTGAGTCTGGTCTTCCTGCTGTCTGTTACCGGCTTTGTCCTGATGGGGTGGAGCCTGGGCGACGCCGCCTATATGGTGATGCTGACGATATTTTCCGTTGGCTTTAACGAGGTTCATCCCATCAACACGCCCATGCTGCGGGGGCTGACGATGGGCACCATATTGCTCGGTTGCACCGGCATGATCGTGCTGACCGGCGCGCTGATACAATTTCTCACGCATGTGCAGCTTCGCAGGCTGCTGGGGATAGATCGCATGAAGGCGCAGATCGATAAGCTTGTCGGCCACACCATCATTTGTGGCTATGGCCGCATCGGCCAGCAGCTGGCCCGCGAACTGGCCGATGCGCGCCAGAGTTTCGTCATTATCGAGCGCAATCCGGCCAAGCTCGCGGCGGCGCAGGCGGCGGGCCATATCTGCCTGACGGGTGATGCGACGGACGAGGTCGCGCTGCAGGACGCCGGGATAAAACGCGCCCGCGTGCTGGCCAGCGTGCTGCCGGATGATGCGACCAATGTGTTCATCACCCTGTCGGCGCGCAACCTCAACCCGGCGCTGGAGATTATCGCGCGCGGCGAATTGCCATCCACCGAAGGCAAGCTGATCCATGCCGGGGCCGACAAGGTGGTGCTGCCCACGCACATCGGCGCGGAACGGATCGCCGAGATGATCCTCTATCCCGGCACCGCCCAGTTCCTCGGCGAATCCGGCCCGATGCGTGACCTGAAGCGCAGCCTCCACGAGTTCGGCCTGGAACTGGAGGCGGTGACCGTGCCCAGGAATGGCGCCCTGACCGGCGCGACCGTGGG
>CAIWFP010000401.1 GCA_903911985.1 uncultured Sphingomonadales bacterium | reverse complement strand
GGTGCGCGCCTCGCCCAGCACCTCCAGCTTGACCAGATCCCAGCCACCGGCCTCGCGCGCGAGGCGCAGGGTGCGAATGGCGTCCTCGGCGGTGAAGCAGCCCGCGGTGTTGGGCAGATAGGTGATCTTCTTGGGGTCGATAAAATCGGTGAGCATCGGCGCGGTGGGGTCGGCAATGTTCACCCGGCGCACGGCCACAGTGACGATCTCGGCACCCGAGGCCGCGACGGCGGCGGCGTTCTGGGCATAGTCCTTGTACTTGCCGGTGCCAACGATGAGGCGGCTGCGGAAGGTGCGGCCAGCAACGGTCCAGGTGTCGTTTGGCCAGATATCGTCAGTTTGCGCCACAGCGTCTCCTCCTCCCACGAAATGCACGATTTCCAGCACGTCGCCATCGTCCAGCACCACCTGCGCCAGCGTGCTGCGCGGCACGATCACCGCGTTGCGCTCGACCGCCACCTTGGCCGGGTTTAGCCCCAGAACCTCCACCAGATCGGCGATGGTGGCGGGGCTGGCGACGCGGCGCGGCTCGCCATTCACGGTGAGGGAAATTTGCGTGGTCATGGCAGAGCCCATAAAGCGTGATGCGAAAAAGTGGGAACCGGTTTTTTCAAATAATCACGCGGCGGCAAAACAGGGCGGTGAAACGCGCTCAGTGGGCGTGGCGCAAGTTCCAGAAATGGGCGCTGGCCAGAAGCGTGACGCCCGCCATGGTGAGCGCGGCCTCGAAAGGACCATCGGGCACGGCGAGGCCAAGGCTCATCAGCACGAGGCCAGCGGCACCAACCGCCAGCACCGCCAGCCGCCGGTGGCGCATTGCCCCCATGCCCAGCCCGATCGCGCCGATCACCACCGCCAGTGCCAGCCCGATCTCGTGAATGCGCGGATTGAGCAGCACGCCGCCGCCAATACCCAGCAGGCTGACCAGTACCAGCCCGGCCACGCAATGCACCAGACACAGGGTGGAGAGCAGCACGCCAGCGCGGTCGATCCTGCCGCGAATCATGGTGGTAAAACGGTTCATCACAGCGGCGGATATGTTATAGTATCACATAACACAACCACCGCCGCCGGGGCGCTCGGGGGTTCAGGGGCTTCGGGGCTTTGCGTGGGCTCCGGTTCCGGGCTAGGCGCCTCTCCATTCGCGGCTTGCGCATCGCTTGGCGGGATTGCACAATCCGCCGCGCGACGGCGTCTGACAGGGCATGAGGAATTTGGTGATGGCAGCGAATACCGGAACAGACCAAGCCGGGCCGCTGGATGGCGCCCGCCCGGCCTTGCTGGCGTGCTGGCTGTTTGGTGTGGTGGCGTTGATTGTGGTCATCGTCGTGGTGGGCGGCATCACCCGCCTTACCGAATCCGGCCTGTCGATCACCCAGTGGAAGCCGGTGAACGGTATCCTCCCCCCGCTGGGGCAGGCGCAGTGGCAGGCCGAGTTTGATCACTATCGCCAGATTGACCAATATGGCGCGGTGCATGCGGGCATGAGCCTCGCCCAGTTCAAGGGCATCTTCTTCTGGGAATATATCCATCGGGTGCTGGGTCGGCTGATTGGTCTTGCCATGCTGGGCCCCTTGGTGTGGTTCGCCGCCGCCCGACAGATTCCGCGCGGGTTTGGCGCCCGGCTGTTGGCCCTGCCACTGCTGGTTGGCATGCAGGGCTGCTCGGGTGGCTGATGGTCGCATCCGGCCTGAAGCCGGGGATGACAGAAGTGGCCCCCGGCTGGCTGGCGGCGCATTTGCTGACCGCGCTGTTCACTCTGTCGGTCACGCTGTGGATCGCGCTGGATCTGGCGGCGCTGGCACGGGACGGTCGGGCTAGCCCCGCAAGATTGAGCGCGTTGCCTCTGGTGGCTGGCGCGGCGCTGGCGGTGCAGCTGCTTTATGGCGCGCTGATGGCAGGCCTGCGGGCCGGGCGGGTTACGGACCAGTGGCCGCTGATGAACGGCGCCTTCTTTCCCGGAGTTACGCAAAGCGGGCGTTCGATCGGCGCCACGCTGTTTGCCGATCCGGCCATCGTGCATTTCATCCACCGCTGGTGGGCGTGGGTGGTGGTGGCCTTGCTGGTGGCGATGGCCCGCGCCTTGCGCCGCGCGGGCGCCCGGCGGGAATCCGTCGTGCTGCACAGCCTGTTCGGCACGCAGATCATCCTCGGTATCGCCACGGTGCTGAGCGGGGTGAGCCTGTGGCTGGCGGTGCTGCACCAGCTGGTTGGCGCGCTGCTGGTGGTGGCCGTGGTGGCCGGGGCGCACCGGCTGGGTCAGGATCGGGCGTCTGATCCCGCGCGGGCCATGCCGGGGTGAGTGGCGCACCCACCCCGCCCTGCGATATGCCCCTGCCCGCGCCGGCTCTGATCTGGTGCCCCTTTCCCGATAGTGCCAGCGCCACCGAGGCGGTCGACACCCTCCTCGATGAGGGCCTGATCGCCTGCGCCAATATCATGCCGGGCCTGCTCTCGCGCTTCGTCTGGCAGGGCGAGCGGGGGGAGGGCAGCGAGGCGGGGGCGCTGCTGAAGACCAACGCGGCGTTGCTGGAGGCGGCGATCGCCCGGCTGGCCGAGCTTCACCCCTATGAGCAGCCAGCCATCCTCGGCTGGATTTGCGATGCCACCACACCGGCGACCGGCGCATGGCTCGCCGCTTTGGCGGGCGGCATTCCGTGAAGCGGCGCGGGTGGTTCGGACTGTTTGCCCTGGCCCTGTTGTTCGGGGCATCGGGGCAGGGCGCCCGCGCCGAGCAGCAGGGCCCGGCGGCGGGTGCGGGCATGTTCAGTCCACCGCCGGTTCCCATGCTCCTCACCCGTGAATTGCGCCGCTGGCTGTCGGACGGCAAGCAGGTCGTCAGCCGCCGCAGCTATGAGGTGCGTTTTGTGCCGGAGGCGGCGGGTTATCGGGTTGATGGACGGCTGGTGGCGGTGGATGTGGAGGTGCCGCCCCATCTGGAGGCGCTGGCCGCGGTAGAGCGGGCGCGGAGCGACGAGGGGCTGTTTCCCCTCCACCTAACGCCCCGAGGCCTTATCGCCGAGCAGCGGGCGGCGGCGGTGAGCAACGGATCCCAAACCCGCAGTCTGGTCGATACGATGATTGCCAAATCGCCGCTGCCCTCGGCCCTGCGCGGCAGTATCAAGGGGTTTGTGGCCACGCTGCTGGCACACCCCGAGATGGCCAGCGGCCATTGGCCCGCCGAGCTGTTTCACCCCATGACCGGTTCGCGGCGCGAGGTGCGCAACTATGCGCTGGCTGATGGCAGCCCGGCGACCAGCACCGTTTCCATCGAAGCGCAGGGCGACGGTCCGGGTGGGTTGCTGCAGAAATGCCATCGCGTGGTCATCACCGAGGCGGGCGGATCGGTGCAGCGCAGCGAGGAGAACTGGACGCTGCGGCCCCGCGCGAGCGGCGGGGCAAATGGCGCCTGAGGGGGTGCGGTATTATTTTACCTCCCCGGAATCGCCCGGAATGGCTTGACTTGAGCGGGCATATCGACAAAAGCGCCCCCTCTCCCGCCTGTGGGCCGACTCATTGCGGTTCGGTGCGCGGGCGCGACACAAACCTGTAGGGAATTGCCCGGAAATGAAGGCACTCACGAAAATCACCCAGTCGGCGAAGCCGGCAGAGGTGCAAAAGGACTGGCATCTTATCGATGCCGATGGGCTGGTGGTTGGCCGTCTGGCCGTCATCATCGCCAATATCCTGCGCGGCAAGCACAAGCCGAGCTTCACCCCCCACGTCGATTGCGGCGACCATGTGGTCGTCATCAACGCCGAGAAGGTGAAGTTCACCGGCAACAAGCTCAAGCAGCAGACCTATTACAAGCACACGGGTTACGCCGGCGGCCTCAAGGAAGTGACGGCGGACAAGGTTCTGGCCGGTCGTTTCCCCGAGCGCGTGCTCGAAAAGGCTGTTGAGCGCATGATTCCGCGCGGGCCTTTGGGTCGTGCGCAAATGCGCGCCCTTCACCTCTACGCCGGTGCCGAGCATCCGCATGCGGGCACCCAGCCCCAGCCGCTCGACGTTGCCAGCCGCAACCGCAAGAACAAGGTGGGTGCATAATGTCCGATAACACCGTCACCGATCTCGCCGACCTCGGCGCTCTGGCCGAAGCCGCTCCCGCCGCCGAGGCTCCCGTCGTGCGCACCGGCCCCATGGCCGTTCTGCGCGAGAAGCAGATCGACGCACAGGGCCGCGCCTATGCCACCGGCCGCCGCAAGGATGCCGTGGCCCGCGTGTGGATCAAGCCCGGTTCGGGCAAGATCACCGTCAATGGTCGCGATCAGGAAGTCTATTTCGCGCGTCCCACGCTGCGTCTCGTCATCAACCAGCCCTTCGGCGTTGCCGATCGCATGGGCGCCTATGATGTCGTCTGCACCGTCAAGGGCGGCGGGCTCTCCGGTCAGGCCGGTGCCGTGAAGCACGGCATCGCCACCGCCCTGTCGAAGTTCGAGCCTGCCCTGCGCAGCGCGGTGAAAGCCGCCGGTTACCTCACCCGCGACCCTCGCGTCGTGGAGCGCAAGAAGTATGGCCGCGCCAAGGCCCGCAAGAGCTTCCAGTTCTCGAAGCGTTAATTTCCCAACGCCTCAGGATCTGGCGCAAGCCAAAGGAAAAGCCCGGTTTCATCGCCGGGCTTTTTCTTGTTTGGCGGCTTGTCACCGTGCCGCCGCGCCCATCACGGTCAATGGCCATCACGATCAATGGCCATCACCGTCAATGAATGGTGAGGCCCTTGGTGCTCACCACATATTGGATGGTGTAATTGCTGGCCAGACCCTTGCTGAAAACCGCCTTCGAGGCGGTGAGCGAGTAGCTTCCAGCCACAGATGTCTTGGTGGCGGGCGTGGTCACGGTCACGCCGCCTATCGTGTCCCCGTTGACCAGACCGGTGCCGTTGGTGGCGCTGGCCGTGTCGGTGGTGGGGGGCGTGCTGTGGAGCGATATGGTGATCGCATTGGCCATGAGCGTCAGCGGGCGCGGGGTTATGCTGAGCGCGCTGGTGTTATCCGCCGCCTGTTTGAAGCTGATGGTGTAATTGGCGACGCTTTTCGCGGTGAGGCCGGAGCCGGTGATGCCAT
>CAIWFP010000400.1 GCA_903911985.1 uncultured Sphingomonadales bacterium | reverse complement strand
TTTGTTGGGTGCGCTCCCGGCATCCGCCGGGAACTTGCTTCCCCCCACCCACCTACTGGGCCCAGTAGGTGGGTGGGGGGAAGCAAGTTCCCGGCGGATGCCGGGAGCGCACCCAACAAAAACTCGAGAGCGGGATGGCACAGCCAAGGCAAACCCGGAAGGGTTCGCCGCAATGAACAAAGGCTCCCCCCTCAATCCGCGATCAACGCAATCGCCAGATAGACCAGAATCATCGAGCCAAAGCCCAGTATCGTCGCCACGGCAAAGGCGATGCGCACCACCACCACATCAAAATCGAAATAATTGGCGATCCCCGCGCAGACCCCCAGCAATTTCTTGTGCTCGCGATCCCGCCGAAAATGCCGGTGAAGCTGCGGCGCGGGCACCTGTCCGCTATCGCCATCATCCAAACTCATGCGCCAACTCCTTCGTTCCGGTCGAGCGGCCGATTTATGGCCTCCGCTTGTGACCCTGCCATGAACGCCACCGCCCATCACCGCCACAACGCAGCGTAGCCAACTTATAACAGCCCCGCGCCCCTTGGCGAAGCCCCCGCTGGCGCCGCGTCCGTCCACCCGCCAGAGTGCTCGATCCGATTGAATCCGATCGAGCACTCTGGCTTGTTGTTTGGCCGCATTTTCCGAGTCATCAGGCGATACCACCCGGTTAGAAAATGCTCTAGAGCGCCTGAGTGCTAGACCGCATCCGCCTCCACCATTTCCGCAATCATGCGGGCAGCACCATTGCCGGCGCTTCCCGCTTCAACCTGCTGCTGGGCGAAAACGGCGCGGGCAAAACCAATGTGCTGGAGGCTATCTCGCTCCTCGCGCCCGGGCGTGGCCTGCGCCGCGCGGCCCTCACCGACATGGCCGGCCACGGCACGCCGCAAAGCCCGGCCCCCGGCGGCTTCACCATCACCGCCGAACTCGGCCAACCCCAATCCGAACCGATCCACCTCGGCACAGCCACCAGCCCCGAACACCCCTCCCGCCGCCGCATCCGCGTCAACGGCGCCGACACCCCCGCCAGCGCCTTGAGCGAATGGCTCGGCATCTTCTGGCTCACCCCGGCGATGGACCGCCTGTTTGCCGACACCCCCGGCACCCGCCGCCGCTTCATGGATCGCATGGCGCTGGCGCTCCAACCGGCCCACGCCGCCAATGCCTCCCGCTACGAGCGCGCCTTGCGCGAACGCAACCGCCTCCTCGCCGCGCCCAATCCAGACCCCCGCTGGTTCGACCACCTCGAAGCGCAAATGGCCGAAGCCGGCGCCGCCCTCGCCAGCGCCCGCGCCGCGCTTGTCGAAAGCCTCGCCACCGCCCTCGCCGCCGAGCCGCCCTCACCCTTCGCGCGGCCCACATTGGCCTACCAGCCCGGCGGCCCGCTCACCGCCCCCGCCCTCGCCGAAGCCCTCGCCGCCTCCCGCCCGCGATGCCGCGCCGCCCAGCGCAGCCTCACCGGCCCCCACCGCGACGACCTCGCTGTCACCCTTACCGCCAAAAACCAGCCCGCCGCCGACTGCTCCACCGGCGAGCAAAAGGCCATGCTCATCGCCATCACGCTGGCTCATGCGGATCTTGGCGCCGACCTTGCGACCAGCGGCGAACCACGCCCCCGCCTCCTGCTCCTCGACGAAGTCGCCGCCCACCTCGACGCCTCCCGCCGCGACGCCCTGTTCGAACGCCTCGCCGCAGGATCGGCGCAAGTCTGGATCACCGGCACCGAAAGCGCCCCCTTCGCCTGGCTCTCCGGCCATAAGGAAGTCGGGGCAAGCTGCTGGCGCGTGCGCGATGGCACCGTTGAAGCTGAAGGAATTTAAACCCACATTTCCCAGATGCGAATGGGAAAATCTGGCAATTTTGGCAGTATAGTGTAGCAATATCAGCATGATATTTGGTCTTGAGGGCTGATTTTATGGCGCACCCGGCGGGTGAAGCGGAAACGGGTGATTTGCGGGTC
>CAIWFP010000399.1 GCA_903911985.1 uncultured Sphingomonadales bacterium | reverse complement strand
GTTTCCCCCGCCCGCGCAATCGCGGCGGCGGAAATGTCGTTGGCATGGGCAAAGCCGGTCATCTCGCCCGAAACCCCGCGCAGGCCAAACCCGGCATCGCGCGAATAATCGGCGGTCTTCAACCGGCCATCGTCAAAGCCAAAGGCCTCGGAGGCGATGAACTGGAGGTAGAGTTCGCCATCATCGCAGGATTGGAGCGTGCGCGTGGCCAGCTGGCGGGCCTCGTCGGGGGTGAGGTGGCCGGGACGATAGAGCAGCGAGCGGGGGTCGGGATTCATGGTCATGGCAAGGGATATAGGGCGCCGAACGAAAAGCGCAAAATTGTTAGATTGGAAGGGGGGAAAGGAAAGATGCGAGGGTGTTACACCCTCGCGCTCCCATACCTGTCATTGTCGCTCAGGTGGTTCGGCCAAGAGCAAGGCCGCAGCGCCGCAGGCTATTATAGCCGCTTCGCGGCAAGGCGCGTCGCCGCAGATGATGCGCAGCGAAAAAGGGAAAGGGAGCGCGAGGGCCAACCGATTTACAGGGTAAATCGGCACATCAGACGAGTCCCTCGTATCTTCACCCCAAACCTCAATGCCCGCCGTCACCTTCCAGCACAAACCGCTTGTCGCAATAGGGGCAATCGACAAAACCGCGCTCGTCGATTTCCAGCCATACGCGCGGGTGGCCAAGGGCGGCGGCGCGATAGGCGCCGGTGCTGCGGATATCGCCCGCCCCATCGCAGCAAACGCGCGAGGTGGTGGTGGAAACGGTTTCGGGGGCGGTGTTTGCGGGCGACTGGCTCATGAAGCCCGCGATAGCATCGCCGCGCGCCGATTTCCAGCCCCGGTGCCATGAGGTGCTGCCGTCGCATTGGCGAAAAAACTTCGCGCGGAATTGCATGAAATCGCACCCCGGCCATCTTCGTGCCACATTGCCACGCTGAAGGCGAAGTATGCCAGTTGATCGTGAACTCCTCATTTGCGACCTCACCCAAAGCTACGCGCCGCGCGGCGGTGGCGGGGTCAGCACCTATTTGCGCGAAAAGCGCCGCCATATCCTGCAGCGTACCAACCACCGCATATTGCAGATCGTGCCCGGCCCGGAAGACCGGGTGGTCGAGGATGGCCGCATGATCTGGGTGGAAGTGGGCGCGCGGCAGGTGCGCGGCAGTCCCAACTACCGCTTCATCATGCGTACCAAGGCCGTGCGCGAGGTGCTGGAGCGTTATCGCCCCGATGTGATCGAATCGCTGTGCCCCTGGGTTCTGCCGTGGACGGCGATCAACTATCGCCGCGCTCATCCCGATACCGCGCTGGTGGCTGGCTATCACACCGATTTTCCCAACGTGCATGTGCACCGGGTCGGCTCGCAGATGTTCGGGGAGACGCTGGGGTCGGCCTTGCGGCAGATCAGCATCGCCTATGCCCGCGCCACCTATGGCGCCTTCGACCGGGTCTATGCGCTGAGCAACAAGGTGCGCGAGCAGCTGGCCGGCTATGGCGTCGACCATGTCGATGTGCTGTCGCTGGGGGTGGACACGGAAATGTTCAACCCCGCCCGGCGCGATGCCCATTGGCGGGAGCGTTTTGGCCTGTCCGGGAATGGGCCTTTGCTGGTCTATGCCGGGCGTATCGACAATGAGAAGCGCGCCGACCGGCTGGTGGAAATGATGCGCCGCCTGCCCAGGGATCTGGGCGCCTCGCTGATCATGGTGGGCGATGGCAAGCTGCGCGAGAGCCTGATTGCCGAGACCGCCGGGATGCCGATCGCCCTGCCCGGCTTCATGGACGATCGCGACGCGCTGGCCATCACCTATGCCTCGTCCGACCTCTATGTCTCGGCCATGGCCGACGAGACCTTCGGCATTTCGGTGATCGAGGCGCAGGCCAGCGGCTTGCCGGTGGTGGGCGTGGCCTCGGGCGCGATGCCCGCACGGGTGCCGGCTGGATTGGGCCTGCTTGGCCCGGTGGATGATGTTGACGCCATGGCCGCCAATGTTCTCGCCGTGCTGCGGGGCGACCCCGCGGCCATGGGCAGGGCGGCCCGCGCCCATGTGAGCCAGCAGTTCAACTGGGAGCAGACGTTCTCCCGGCTGGTGAGCGAGGTTTATCCCGAAGCTATTGCCAGTGCCGCATGGCGTCGGCGCCGCTCGGGCGCCGGGCTGGTCGCGGGGTTGCTGCAGGGCGCGGCCTGAGTTTTTGATTAGTGCTGCAAACCCATCTGGGCCCGATGCACTTTGGGCCTTGGCTGTGCCGTCCCGAGTCTTTGATTAGTGCGCCCTTGGCGGATGCCAAGGGCTTGCGG
>CAIWFP010000398.1 GCA_903911985.1 uncultured Sphingomonadales bacterium | reverse complement strand
GTGCCGTGATAGCCCTGCACCATGACGCGGCGATTGAAGGCGAACCCCGCGAGGATGGCCAGCGTGGTGTCCGGGTCAAACACATAGGAATCGTCCCGGTCGGGCACACGCTCGTCGGCGACGGAGAAGGCGGGCACCTTCATGTCGATGTCGATACCAAAGAGTTCGCGCACGCTCACCTCGCGGTCGGGCGCGGCCAGAATGGTGGTGGAACGGCTGTCGGGCTGAATGTTGAGGATCTCGGTCATGTGGATCGCCTATACGCGAGCGCGCGAGGCTGCAATAAGCTTTGCGCGACAGGGCCCTGATTCACGCATCGGTTTTCACGCATGGGTTTTCACGCATGGGTTCGGGCGCGCAACCATGGGCAGGGCGGCAACGCCAGAGGAGATTCGCATGCTGATATTCGGTGCCCTGATTTCGCCCTTCGTGCGCAAGGTTTGCGTGATGGCCGAGGAAAAGGGCATCGCCTATGAGCTGAAGCTGGCCCCCCGCCGCACGCCCGATCCCGATTTTGTCCTCGCCAGCCCCTTCGGCAAGATTCCCGCGATCAAGGACGGCGATTACACGCTCGCCGATTCCACCGCGATTGCCATCTATCTCGACGCAAAATATCCGCAACCCGGCCTCATTCCAGCCGAGGCCGGGGCACGCGGGCGAACGCTGTGGTTCGATGAATATGCCGATACCATCGCCGGGGGCTCGGGGCTGAAGGTGCTGTTCAACCGGCTGGTCGGGCTCAAGATACTCAAAGTGCCGGTGGACGAGAATCTTGCCCTGCAGGGCGAGGCCGAACTGCCGCGCATATGGGCCTATCTGGAGAGTGTCGCGCCTCAGAATGGCTGGCTGGTGGGCGATGGCTTCACGCTGGCGGATATCTCGGTCGCCTCGATTATCCGCAGCATGGAATATGTGAATGTCGCGCCAAAGGCCGCGGAATATCCCCGCGCCGTGGCGTGGTACAACCGTGTCCGCGCCCGCCCGGCATGGCAAAAGGTGGCGGCGGTGGAGGCGACATTCAAGCTGCCGGACTGAACCGCGCCGGTCGCTCCACCCGCCCCACAAATGAAACACAACCATGGAACACACTGAGGTATGGTTTTGCCCGAGGGAGATTGCACCATGAGCACATTGCAGGGAGCGTGGATCTGGTACGAACTGATGACCGGCGACCCGGTTGGCGCCAAGGCCTTTTACGACAGCGTGGTCGGCTGGAACATCACGGCGGGCACCGAGCCGCCGATGTTCTATGGCTTCATCGCCAATGGTGATGGCGGGATGACGGGCGGCGTGATGCCGCTGAGCGACGAGATGGTGGCCGGGGGTGCCCGCCCGGCATGGCTGGGCTACATCGGCGTGGATGATGTGGATGCAACGCTGGTGGCCATCGTCGCGAAGGGTGGTCAGGTCTGCATGCCCGCCACCGATATTCCCGGCGCCGGGCGCATTGCCATGGTGCTCGATTGCTGCGGCGCGCCGTTTTACGTGATGACGCCCGACGGCACCGGCCCCAGCACCGCTTTCTCGCCCACCCTGCCCGGCCGCTGCGCGTGGAACGAGCTATGGGCAGGCAACCAGCAGTCCGCCATCGCCTTTTACACCGACCTGTTCGGCTGGGGCCTGCCCGAGGCGATGGATATGGGGCCGATGGGCAAATATCAGTTCATCACCCACGAGGAATTGATGCTGGGCGCCATCGCGCCCAAACCCCCGCAAAGCCCGGTTCCGCACTGGAACCACTACTTCCGCGTGGCCGATATCGATGCGGCCAAGGCGGCGGTCGAGGCCGGCGGCGGGCAGGTGCTGAACGGACCGCATCAGGTGCCCACCGGTGACTGGACCCTGCATGCCACCGACCCGCAGGGCGCGTTCTTCTGTCTGGTGGGGGCAAAACGCGGCTAAACCCGGGCCAGCGCCAGAGGTTCAGGCGAAAGCGGCGGCCCGGCGCAACAGCTGATAGGCCTCCACCACCGCCTGCAGCCGCGCCTCGTTGCTACGGTCGCCGCCATTGCGGTCCGGGTGATAGCGACGGACAAGGTCGGAATAGCGCGCGCGCAGGCTGCGCCGGTCGGCATCCAGCGGCAGGCCCAGCACGCCCAGCGCCCGGCGCTCGTCGGGGGTCATCAACGGGCGAGCCTGAGCTTGGGCATGGGCACGCCGCGCCTCGGCGCCAGCCTTCATCCCGGCCGAGCGCGCCTGCGCCCGGCGGGCTATCGCCTCCAGCGGATCGGCGTAATCGGCCCAGCGCGGCGAACCATCAACGCCAGCCGTAGGGCGAAAGGCACGGTTCTCCGTATCCCAGCCGGCCAGCGGGTGCTGCGCGGCAAGAATCTCCTCCGGCCCCAGCCCGGCGAAGTAATCATAACCCGCGTTGAAGGCGCGGACATGTTCGAGGCAGAACCAGCGATAGTCCCCCGGCCCGTTGGGTCCATGCGCGCCCGCCCCCCGGTTGCCCGGCGCGCGAAACTCGCCCGCCGCGTCGCAGCCGGGCCAATCGCATGGACGGCCAGAGCCGCGCACCCGGCCATGAAATCGGTCGTGAGTCATTGCCTCCGCATCGCGCAAAAAAGTGGGAACCGGTTTTTTGCTTTAAGCGATGCGCCACGAAAAAACATTGCGTAAAAAAGTGGGAACCGGTTTTTGCCCCAAGCGATGCGCCAACAAAAACCCGGCCTGTCCCGCGTGAAGCCTTTCCACGCGGGACAGGCTAGGCCAATGCCGCCGGATCGATTAGAGAAAACCCCCCTATCAACTTCTGGAGGCTCATAATGACCGGCCCCGTCGCCACCGAAATGCACGCCCTGCTGAAGGCCGCCTTTGCCCCCACCCGGCTGGAGGTGATCAACGACAGCCACCAGCATGCCGGCCATTCCGGCCACGATGGCTCGGGCGAATCGCATTTTACCGTGGTGATCGAGGCACAAGCCTTTGCCGGCCAGAACCGCGTGATGCGCCAGCGGATGGTGAACAAGGCGCTGGGCGACATTCCGGGGCAAAGGGTCCATGCGCTGGCCATCCGCGCCTCCGCGCCGGGCGAGACAGCCAGCCCCGCAGGGACGCTAGCTTGAGCCGGACCATCTCTACTGCCCGCCGCCTGCGCCGGGCGGCCCGCATTTTGCTGACCGACCCTGCTGGCTGCGTGCTGCTGTTCCGCTTCACCCCGCAAGGCAGCGCGCCCTTCTGGGTAACGCCAGGCGGCGAGGCCGAGGAAGGCGAGGATTTCACTACCGCCGCCATGCGCGAGCTGCTGGAGGAAACCGGCATCAAGGCCCATCCCGGTGATGAGGTAGCCCGGCGCGGCGGCGACTATACCATCTTCACCGGGGAGGCGATTCAAGCCGACGAGCGCTTCTTCCATGTGCGCGTCGCCCATGGCAAAATCGACACCAGCGGCCACACCGCGCTGGAACAGGAAGTGATGCGGGAGTATCGCTGGTTCACCCGCGGCGAACTGGCCGATTGGCGCGAGACCATCTACCCGCTCGACCTGTGCGCCATGCTGGATGCGCTGCCGGCCGGAAACTGCAACACGCAACCGGCGGGTTCCTCCGCCAACACGCCCCATCCGGGGGCCTAGGAGCCGAGCATCATGGATATCTTCCTGCCGATCATCGCCTTTATGGTCGCCGTGCTGTGCTTCCGCAGCTTTGGCATCAATCAGGAATATCAGCGCGGGGTGGTCTTCCGCCTCGGGCGGCTGGCCAAGACCAAGGGGCCGGGCTGGTTCTGGCTGATCCCCATTGTCGACCGGGTGGTGAAGGTCGATCTGCGCACGGTCACCTTCGCCCTCGCCACGCAGGAAACCGTGACCCGCGATGGCGTGGCGGTGAAGGTGAACGCGGTGCTGTGGTATCGCGCGGTCGAGGCCGACAAGGTCGTCACCACCGTGGTCAACTGGCAGTCTGCCGTCATTCAGGCGGCGGAAACCGGCATGCGCGACGCCATCGGCCAGAGCGAGCTGGACCAGATCCTCAAGGATCGCACCACCATCAACCTGCGCCTGCTCAGCCTGCTGCGCGAGACCTGCCTGCAATGGGGCGTGGCGGTGGATGCGGTGGAGATCAAGGATCTCGACATCCCCGAGCAGATGCAGCGCGCCATCGCCCGCGAGGCCGAGGCGATCCGCGAAAAACGCGCCCGCATCATCAAGGCCGAGGGCGAGAACGAGGCCAGCCAGAAACTGGCCGAGGCCGCCCGCACCATTGGCGAGGTGCCCGGCGCACTGGAACTGCGCCGGTTGCAAACCCTCTCGGAAATCGGCGTCGAGCATAATTCCACGATCATCGCCATGTTCCCGGTGGAACTGCTGGAGGCCGCGCAAAAGCTCACCGGGAAATAGGCCGAATGGGCGATCTGGAGCGCGTGGAGCTGAAGCGCGTTGCGCTGGCCAATGGCATGGAACTGGAGGTGTGGGAGGAAGGGCCCAAAGACGCCCCCGCCCTCATCTTCCTGCATGGCTTTCCCGAGAGCCACCGCACATGGCGTCACCAGATCGCCCATCTTGCCCCGCGTTTCCGCTGCATCGCGCCGGATCTGCGCGGCTATGGCGGCTCGTCCCGGCCCGAGGGGGTGGAGGCCTATGCCACCCCCGCGCTGGTCGGCGATATCCTTGCGCTGGCCGATGCGCTGGATGTCGGAGGCTTCGCGGTGCTGGGTCACGATTGGGGCGGCGTGCTGGCGTGGTCCGTGGCGGCAACCGATACAGCCCTGGGGCAGACCCGCATCACCCGCGCCGTCATCGCCAATGGCCCGCATCCGGTTCTGCTCCAGCGCCGCATCCACACCAACGCCACCCAGCGCGCCGCCAGCCAGTATATCCGCCAGTTCCGCGAGCCCGCTACCGACGCGCTGATCCGCCGCTATGGCTTTGCCACGCTGCTGCTGCGCGCCTTTGGACAAAGCGCCGCAATCACCCGCGAAACACCGCCGCAAGAGGCCGCGCGCATGGTGCTGACCGCCTTCGGCACGCCGCCCGCGCGCATCGATGCCGCCAATCTGGCCGAGGCCGAAGCCCTGCTCGCCCGCTGGCAGGAACCCGGCGCGGCGACCGCCATGCTCAACTGGTATCGCGCCAGCGCCATCGACGTTCCCGCTCCGCAAGCGCCGCTCGCCCCGCCCGACGGCTGGCGCGAGCCTGCCTTACCCCGCCTGGCCTGCCCCACGCTGGTTCTGTGGGGCGAGGACGAAACCGCCCTGCCCCCGGCCAATCTCGATGGGCTGGAAGAATTCGTCGCCGATCTCACCTTGCGGCGCATCCCGCAATGCGGCCATTTCTCGCCATGGCAGGCACCCGATGCGGTGAATGCGGCGCTGGAGGCGTTTCTGACACGATAGCGACGGCCATCACCGCAGGCGGTTGCCCTTTTCGCCCGCGCCGCCTAATGCCCGGCGCATGTCTAGCTCCTTATCCACGCCCCTCACCTTCGCCATCCCCAAGGGCCGTATCCTCGAAGAGGCGCTGCCGATGATGGAGCGCGCCGGTGTAGTGCCCGACGCCGAATTCTTCGACAAGAAGTCGCGCGCCCTGTCCTTCGCGGTGGAAGGCAGCGATATGCGCCTCATCCGCGTGCGCGCCTTTGATGTGGCGACCTTCGTGGCCCATGGCGCGGCACAGGTGGGCATTGTCGGCTCGGACGTGGTGGAAGAATTCGCCTATGCCGACCTCTACGCGCCGGTGGATCTCGACATCGGCCATTGCCGCCTTTCCGTGGCGGAGCCCGTAGGAGCAAGCGAGGCCGATGGCGCGGTAAGCCATCTCCCCGCCGCGCACAGCGCGGCTAGCCATGCTCCCGCCGCGCACAGCGCGGCTAGCCATGTGCGCGTCGCCAGCAAATACCCCAACCTCACCCGCCGCCATTTCGAGCGGCAGGGCATCGCCGCCGAAGTGGTCAAGCTGAACGGCGCGATGGAACTCGCCCCCATGCTGGGCCTCGCCGGCCGCATCGTCGATCTCGTCTCCACCGGGCGCACGCTAAAGGAAAACGGACTGGTGGAGAGCAGCATCATCCTGCAGATCTCCGCCCGCCTGATCGTCAACCGCGCCGCGCTGAAGACGGACCCGCGCGTGGGCGCGCTGGTGGAACAATTCCGCGCCGCCGTGGCGCAAGTCGCGGCCGAAAGCGCCAGCTGATGCTCCGCCTGTCCTCCAGCGATCCGGACTTCGCGCAAGACTTCGCCGCGCTGGTGGCGGCAAGGCGCGAGACCGACAGCGATGTCTCGGCGCAGGTTTCCGCCATCATTGCCGATGTGCGCCTGCGCGGTGACGCCGTGCTGGCCGAACTGACCGAGCGGTTCGACCGTTACACCCTCGCCACCGAGGCTGATTGGCGCATCACCGCCGAGACCTGCGCCGAGGCCCACGCGGCGCTCGACCCGGCCCTGCGCACCGCGCTGGAAATCGCGGCGGAGCGCATCCGCGCCTATCACGCGGCGCAATTGCCCGAGAACCGCGACTATACCGATGCGGCGGGTGTCCGCCTCGGCGCGCGCTGGTCGGCCGTGGATGCGGCGGGGCTCTATGTTCCGGGTGGCCGCGCGGCCTATCCTTCCTCGCTGCTGATGAACGCCATTCCCGCCAAGGTCGCGGGCGTCGGGCGGCTGGTGGTGGTAACGCCCACTCCCGCCGGCCCGGATGGTAGCGTCGAGGCCAATCCGCTGGTGCTGGCCGCCGCCCATATCGCCGGCGTGGACGAGATCTGGCGCGTGGGCGGGGCCCATGCGGTGGCGGCGCTGGCCTATGGCACCGGTCGCATTGCCCCTGTCGATGTCATCACCGGCCCGGGCAACGCCTGGGTCGCCGAGGCCAAGCGCCAGCTGTTCGGCGTCGTCGGCATCGACATGGTGGCGGGCCCCTCCGAAATCCTCGTCATCGCCGACGGACAGAACAATCCCACATGGATCGCCGCCGACCTGCTCAGCCAGGCCGAGCACGATGCTTCCTCGCAAAGCATTCTGATCACCAACGATGCCGGCTTTGCCGACCGCGTGGCGCAAGCGGCGGAACGCCAGATCGAAACCCTGCCGCGCAAGGCCATCGCCGCCAAAAGCTGGGCCGATTACGGCGCCATCATCGTGGTAGCCAAGCTGGACGATGCC
>CAIWFP010000397.1 GCA_903911985.1 uncultured Sphingomonadales bacterium | reverse complement strand
GTTTCCCCGGAACGGCTGGGCGGCGAACGCGTCGTTAGCGACCGCGCCGCCTCCCCCCGTCGCGAGGAAGCCCCCGCGCCGGTCAATGTCGGTCTCGACCCGTCCCTGTTGCCGCCGGCCATTTCGGCCTCGCGCCGCGACGCTGATGGTGATGACGATGCGGCGCCCGTTGCCGCGCCGCGCCGCCGCGCCCGTCGCAAGCCGGTCGAGGATAGCGGCGAAACGCTGAACACGCTGGATTGAGATAGCGGATTGAGATGGCGGATTGAGATAGCGCCGCGCTGCCGATGATTCGGCGGCGCGCGTTATAACCCTTGCCAGTGGCGGCGCGGGCGGTAATCCCGCTGGCATGGTTCACGTATCCTCATCCGCCGCCAATCCCGCGCCCGCGCCAGGCGGGGCGCTCCATACGCGCGCATCGCTGCAATTGCAGCGGTGGATGGCCGGCTTTGCCCGCCACCCCCTGTGGAGCGCGCTGCTGCTGGGCGCGTTTGCCGCTTGTGGATTTCGTCCTCTGGCGCTGTGGCCGCTGACACTGGCAGGCGTGGCCGGTCTGGTCGCGCTGGTGGGCCGGGCCAAGGGCTGGCGCCGCGCCGCCCTGATCGGCTGGCTGTGGGGCGTGGCGCATTTCGCCGTGGGCAACAACTGGATCGCCACCGCCTTCACCTATCAGGCCAAGATGCCGATGTGGCTTGGCTGGATCGCGGTGTTGGCCCTCTCGCTCTATCTGGCGGTATTTCCGGCGCTGGCGGCGCTGGGCGGCTGGGCGTTTCGGCGCCTGCCCGTGGCCATGGTGCCCGCCTTTGCCGCCTGCTGGATTATGTCCGAGGCTTTGCGGGGCTGGGTGTTCACCGGCTTCCCGTGGAACCCTCTGGGTGTGGCCCTGCTGGGCGATTTCACCCATCCCGGGCTGGCGGCGCTGGCCGGTTGGATCGGCACCTACGGGCTTTCTGGGCTGGTGGCGCTGTTTGGCGGGCTGATGGCGCTGGGCGCGACGCGGCTATGGGGCAAACGGGCGCTCGGGGGGCAGGTGGCCGGGCTTCTGGCGCTGGCGGGGCCGCTGGCTCTGGTGGCTGGCATGATGGCGGTGCCTGCCGATTCGGATGGACCGGACGGCACCATCCCCTACACTCTGGTTCAGCCCAACATTCCCCAACCCCAGCTGGACGATCCCGCCTGGTTCGAGGCCCAGTTCGCCAAGACCGCGCTGTTATCGCGCCCCTTGCCCGGCCCTGTGCAATGGAAGGATGGCGGCGGGTGGCGACTGGTGCTGTGGCCAGAATCCGGCGCGCCCGATTATTTGCGCGATGGTTACCCCGCATGGGCCTATCGCGAGACGACCTATGGCGCCGATCCGGCCTTGGCCCGCGCGCGCATCGCCCGGGTCATCGGCCCCGGGGCGGTGTTGCTGACGGGCTCGGTGGACCTCGATTTTGCCCCCGACAAGAATGCCCCCGACAAGAATGGCCAAAGGGTGATGACCGGCGCGCGCAATGTTGTCACCGCCGTGGATGGCCGGGGGGCTGTCGCCGGGGGCTACACCAAGGCGCATCTGGTGCCTTATGGCGAATACCTCCCCGCGCGCTGGTTGTTGAAGCCGCTGGGTCTGGCCCGGCTGGTGCCCGGCGACATGGACTTTACCGCTGGCCCCGGCCCGCGCACGCTGGATCTGGGCCCGCTGGGCCGCGCGGGCGTGCAGATCTGCTACGAGATCGTGTTCTCCGGCCAAGTGGTCGATGCCGCCCATCGGCCAGATTACATCTTCAACCCCTCCAACGACGGCTGGTTCGGCAGCTGGGGTCCGCCGCAGCATCTGGCACAGGCCCGGCTGCGGGCCATAGAGGAGGGGCTGCCGGTGCTGCGCTCCACCACCAATGGGATCAGCGCGGTGGTGGATGCCGATGGCGTGGTGCTGCATGCCGCGCCCCGGGGTGTGGCCGCCCGGTTCGACGGGAAAATTCCGCCTGCCCACGCGCCGACACCCTTTGCCTTGCTGGGAAATTGGCTGCCAGCCGTTCTGGCCTTCGGACTGATGGTGGCGAGCGTGCTTGTCATGCGGCGTCAGCGCGGCTAGAAGGTGTCACATAAAGATTCCTTTATATGGTGGAACCGCAATGCGCAGCGATTACCTGTTTACCTCTGAAAGCGTCTCTGAAGGCCACCCTGACAAGGTTTCCGACCAGATATCCGATGCCATCGTTGATCTGTTTCTGAGCAAAGACCCTGAAGCGCGCATCGCCTGCGAAACCCTCACCACCACCCAGCTGGTGGTGCTGGCCGGAGAGATTCGCTGCAAGGGAGTCTATGAAAATGGCCATTGGGCCCCGGGCGCAAAGGAAGAGATCGAGGCGGCCGCACGCCAGGCCGTGCGCGAAATCGGCTATGAGCAGGACGGTTTCCACTGGCAGGACTTCGAATTCATCAACCGCCTGCACGGCCAGTCGGCCCATATCGCGCAAGGCGTGGACGCCAGCGGCAACAAGGACGAGGGCGCGGGCGATCAGGGCATCATGTTCGGCTTTGCCTGCAACGAGACGCCTGACCTGATGCCGGCCACGCTCTATTACAGCCACAAGATCCTCGAACGCCTGGCCGCCGATCGCCACTCCGGCGCCGCGCCCTTTCTGGAACCCGACGCCAAGAGTCAGGTGACGCTGCGCTATGTGGATGGCAAGCCGGTGGCGGCCACCGCCATCGTCGTTTCCACCCAGCACAAGCCGGGTTACGATACCGGCGCCGGGCAGGCCGAGCTGGCCGCCTATGTACGCCGCGCGGTGGGCGAAGTGCTGGCAGAGGGTCTCATCACCCCCGAGACCGCGTGGCACATCAACCCCACCGGCTCCTTCGAGATCGGCGGGCCGGATGGCGATGCGGGCCTTACCGGCCGCAAGATCATCGTCGACACCTACGGCGGTGCGGCACCTCATGGCGGCGGCGCCTTCAGCGGCAAGGACCCGACCAAGGTCGACCGCTCGGCCGCCTATGTCGCGCGCTATCTGGCCAAGAATGTGGTCGCCGCCGGGCTCGCCAGCCGCTGCACCATCCAGCTTTCCTATGCCATCGGCGTGGCGCGGCCCCTGTCGCTTTATGTGGATACGGATGGCACCGGAACGGTAACGGACGCCGTGCTGGAAGCTGCCATCGCCAAGCTTGCCGAGGAGCGCCTCGGCGGGCTCACCCCGCGCGGCATTCGCATTGGGCTTGGGCTCAACAAGCCGATCTATCGCCGCACCGCCGCCTATGGCCACTTCGGCCGCAAGCCCGAAGGCGACTTCTTCCCCTGGGAAAAGGCTGATCTGGCCGATGCGCTGAAGGCCGCGCTGGGCTGAACGCGGATTTAAGCGAAGGTGCGAGGGACCCGTTTGATGTACCGATTTACCCTGTAAATCGGTTGGCCCTCGCGCCCCCTTTCCCTTTTTGTGGGTAGGCCACATCAGCGTCGTGCCTTGCCGCGAAGCGGCTTTAATGGCCTGCGGTGCTGAGGCGAAGCGCAAGGCTAAACCCTTGGCGATTGTGTAGTTTACAAACCCAACTGAATCTGGTAGAGAATGGGGCATAGGAGCTTCCCCATGTCCGTTCTCTCTCAACCCCATTTCCACGACGAAGCTAAAGCCTTCGCTTTCCTTGAAAGCATCGTTTGGGCTGATGGCGTCACCTGCCCGCATTGCGGCACGGTTGGCGGTCGGGTCTATGACTTGTCGGGCGTGCGTGGCAAGCCCACCGAGAAGAGCCCGGAAGGCGCGCTTCGCTTTGGCCTCAAGAAGTGTGGTGAGTGCCGCAAGCAGTTCACCGTCAAGGTGGGCACCGTTTTCGAGCACGCCCGGATGCCACTGCAAAAGATGCTTCAAGCCGTTCACCTGATCCTGTCCAGCAAGAAGGGTATCAGCGCCCACCAGCTTCATCGCGTGCTGGAGATCACCTACAAGTCGGCGTGGTTTCTGGCCCACCGTATCCGCGAGGCTATGCGTGATGGCGACCTTGCCCCGTTCGGCTCGGGCGGGGGCATTGTCGAGGTTGACGAGACGTTCATCGGTCGTATCAAGGGTGTGCCGAAGAAGCGCGCTTTTCATCACAAGATGAAGGTTCTGGCGCTTGTTGATCGCGACAGCGGCAAGGCGCGCACCATGGTTGTTGATGATGTGAACGCCAATACCTTGATGCCGATCGTTCTCGCCAATGTCGCCAAGGAAGCGACGATCATGACCGATGAACACAACGCCTACACCAAGATTGCCAATCACTTCGCCGGGCATGGCACCACGACGCATAGCGCCGGGCAGTATGTCGATTACGTTGACCCTACGATTCACAGCAACACTGTGGAGGGCTATTTCAGCATCTTTAAGCGGGGGATGAAGGGTATCTACCAGCACTGCGCTGTCAATCGGCGTTGAATATTGACCCCCTGATCGGCGTGTAAAAATGACCCCCTTTGCGGCGTAG
>CAIWFP010000396.1 GCA_903911985.1 uncultured Sphingomonadales bacterium | reverse complement strand
CTTGACCTTGCCTCTCCCGCCGAGGATGGCACCTTGCCGCTCAACCTCAAATCCGCCCGCGAGGAAACGGACCGGCGGGTGATAGCGCAGGCGCTGAGCCGCGCGGAGGGGAATATCTCCAATACCGCCAAGCTGCTCGGCATCAGCCGGCCCACATTGTATGACCTGATGCGGCAATATGCGCTGAATGGATGAAGCCGGGCGGTGCAAACCGGCCGTCTTGCGAGGTCTGTGCGATGAGCGGCGGATGAGGCGTGCTGCGATCTTCAGGGCGCCGGTCTTCAGGGCGCCGATCTTCAGGGCGTTACCCGCAAACGAAAAAGGGCGACCGATCGGCCGCCCTTCCCCCTCTCCCGATCTTTCGGTTGAGAGCAGTTTTTCACATGCCGGGCTGCGGCGCAATCAAACTTGTTTGCACTCTGCAAAAATGCGTCAGCGGCGTTGCAAAGGTGTCACACTCTCGGGCGCCGGCGGGTCGAGCTGATCAGCGCCGCGCCGATCAGCCCCGCGCCGATCAGGCCCGTCACCGCATCGGAAATGGCGATGCGGGTGGAGACCAGCATCAGCACGCCCAGCGCCGTGATTGCCCAGAAGGCGCCATGCTCCAGATAGGCATAGTGCGACAGGGTGGCGCGATCCACCAGCGTCACGGTCAGCGAGCGCACGAACATTGCCCCGATGGTGAGCCCCAGCACGATGATCACCATGTTGTTCGACAAGGCAAAGGCGCCGATCACCCCGTCGAGGCTGAAAGAGGCGTCGAGCAGGTTGAGGTAGAGGAAGGTGGTGAGGCCGGTGGCGGCGGTTGATCCGCCTGTTCCACCGCGATGGCGGAACGATTCCGCCCATGCGCTCAAACTGTCCATCAGCGTATAGGCGATCAGCCCGAGCAGCCCGGCGATGAGAAACCGCACCCCTTGCGCGAAGGGCAGCCCGTGAGCCAGCGCGGCCAGCAGCCCCAGTGGCAGAACCAGTTCCGCCGCCCGCACCCCGCCAACGCGCGCCAGCTGACGTTCCAGCAACCCCAGCCAGTGCAGGTCCTTTTCCGCATCAAGAAAAAAGCCCAGCCCCACCATCACCAGAAATGTGCCGCCAAAGCCGGCGATGGAGGCATGGGCACTGTGCATGATCGCCTCGTAATGGGCTGGTTCCGCCAGCGACAGGCGCACCGCGTCCACCGGCCCCAGCCCGGTGCAAAAGCCCACAATCGCCAGCGGAAACGCCACTCTGGCGCCCAGCACCGATATGGCCATGCCCCAGGTCAGGAACCGCTTGCGCCACACCGGGTCCAGATCGGCGAGAATGGACGCGTTGACCACGGCGTTGTCGAAAGAGAGCGACACCTCCAGAACCGCCAGCACGGCCACGATCCAGACAGTGTCGAGAATGACCCCGAGGGCAGGGCCGGATTGCAGGCCGGCCGCGAGGGCCTCGTGCCAGCCATAGGCCGCCGCCGCCGCCAGACAGGCCGCAGCCACCAGAACTGATCCGCGAAAGGGGCGGGCAACAGGCATAACGCGGGTGGCCTTTATGGGGAGTTGGGTGTGCGTAAACGGGGCGGCGGCAGGCGTTTATTTCGGCTGGTAGGTCTGGGCCTCGGTGGGGAAGCTGCGCGCGCGCACTTCGGCGGCATAGCGGGCGGCAGCCTCGCCGATCACCGCGCTGATTTCCGCATAGCGTTTCACAAAGCGCGGCACCCGCTCGAACATGCCCAGCATGTCCTCGGCCACCAGCACCTGCCCATCGCACTGGGCCGAGCCGCCAATGCCGATGACCGGGCAGGCCACCGCCTTGGTCACGGCGATGGCCAAAGGTTCGATCACTCCCTCGACGACGATCGCAAAGGCGCCCGCCGCCTCCAGCGCGCGGGCATCGGCGATGATCTTGTCGGCTTCCGCCGCGCTGCGGCCTCGCGCGCCATAGCCGCCGAGCTGGTTCACCGCCTGTGGCGTCAGGCCGACGTGGCCCATCACCGGGATGCCACGCCTGCCAAGGAAGGCGACGGTTTCGGCCATGGCCTCGCCGCCCTCCAGCTTCACCCCCGCGCAGCCCGTTTCCTTGAGCAGTCGCGCCGCGCTGGTAAAAGCCTGCTCCGGCGAGGCTTCATAGCTGCCGAAGGGCATGTCGACGATCACCACCGCGTGATAGCTGCCACGCACCACCGCCGCGCCATGTGCCGCCATCATGTCCAGCGTGACGGGCACGGAAGAGGGCAGGCCATAGATCACCTGCCCCAGCGAATCACCCACCAGCAGCAGGTCGCAATGTTCATCCAGCAGCTGCGCCTGCCGCGCCGTATAGGCGGTGAGCATGACGATGGGCTCGGCCGTGATGCCGTCTACCTTGCGGCGGCGGATGGCGGGAATGGTCAGCCGCTTCATCGGCGCCGGGGTGGGATTGGCGCGGCTGGTCGCGGTGTCGAGCTGGAAGGTCGTGGACATGGGAGGCTTGTAACGCCTGAGCGGCCATTGGCAAAGGGCGCCATTTGCGAAGGGAAGCGGAACGGTCAGGCGCGATTGCCGTCACTTGCCCCTTGCCAATGGCGCGCGGGCCGCTAGCGTTCGCAACTGTTACCGCCTCGGGGGATATCAATGTTCGGTCGAATCAAGCCACTCGATGCCATTCTGGCCACTGCCCAGAAGAAGGGGCTCCACCGCTCACTGGGGCCGGTGCAGCTTATTCTCCTCGGCGTTGGCGCGGTTATCGGGACGGGTATTTTTGTGCTCACCGCGGTTGCCGCGCAAAAGGCCGGGCCGGGCATGTTGCTGAGCTTCGTTCTGGCCGGTTTTGTCTGCGCGGTGGCCGCTCTGTGCTATTCCGAACTGGCCTCGATGGTGCCGGTGGCAGGGTCCGCCTACACCTACACCTATGCGGTGCTGGGCGAGGTGATGGCCTGGATGGTCGGATGGGCCCTGGTGCTGGAATATGCCCTTGGCGCCAGCGCGGTTGCTGTTGGCTGGTCCAACCATGTGGTGGGCGCCTTGAGCGATGCCGGCGTGCATTTCCCGGCCGTCATCAGCAACGCCGATGCCCTGATGGCCAAAGTCTCTCTGGCCTTGGGCAAGCCGGCCTCGCCTGATCTGCTCAATGCGCTGCATACTGGCGGATTTATCAATCTGCCGGCGGTGTTCATTGTTATTGCCGTGACTGGCCTGCTGATCAAGGGAACGACCGAAAGCGCCACCTTCAACGCGGTGCTGGTGGTGGTGAAACTGGTTGCCCTGACGGCCTTTATTTCCCTCACCTTGCCGAATATCCATACCCAGAATTTTCACCCCTTCACCCCGACCGGCTTTGGCAATCTGACCGGTGGCACCGGTGTTATCGGGGCGGCGGCATCGATCTTCTTTGCCTATGTGGGTTTTGACGCTGTCTCGACAGCGGCGGAAGAGACCATCAACCCCCAGCGCAACGTGCCCATCGGATTGATCGGTAGCCTGACGATCTGCACGCTCATCTATCTGCTTGTCGCTGCCGGTGCCATCGGCACGGTCGGGGCGCAGCCGGTGCTGTCGGCAACGGGCGCCTATCTGGCTTCGGGCTCGCCCGAAATGGCCGGGCGCTGTGCCGCGATTGTGGCGGGCGGCGCGGTGGAGCCGCTGGTCTGCTCCAAACACGCGCTGGTGCATGTGTTGCAAACCATTGGCCAGCCGTCGGTGGGCTGGTGGGTAGGCATGGCCGCCGTGATCGCCTTGCCATCGGTGGTGCTGATGATGATGTTCGGCCAGACCCGCGTGTTTTTCGTGATGGCGCGCGATGGGCTGCTGCCGCCTTCCTTCGCCAAGGTGCATCCCAGGTTCAAGACCCCTTATGTGGTAACTGCCGTAACCGGCCTGTTCGCGCTGGTCTTTGCGGGTTTGCTGCCGGTGGGAAGTCTTGCCGATTATTCCAATTCCGGCACATTGTTCGCCTTTGCCATGGTGGCCATATCGGTGATGGTGCTGCGGATCAGGGAGCCGGAGCGTAAACGCAGCTTTCGCACCCCTGTCGTTTGGTTGATCGCACCGCTGGCGGTAATCGGCTGTGTGGTGCTCTATCTCGCACTCGACCTGCCATCCAAACTGGTGCTGTTCGGCTGGGGCGGGATCGGCCTTGTCGTTTATTTCCTCTACTCGCGCAGCCGCAGCCATGTCGGGCTGGGCCATGTCGAGGTGCATGAGCTGGACGATGATGCGCCGGGCCTGCCGCTGGCGCCGATGCCCGGAGCGGAGGTGGAGTGAGTTAAGCGCGGGGGGAGGCGATTTTCGCTGGCCCCCGCGCGCTGCCTAGACTGGGCTACACGGCTTCCAGCGCGTAGCCGGCCGAGCGCACCGTGCGCACCGGATCGGGCGCGCCGTCGACCTCGATGCCCTTGCGCAGGCGGCGGATATGCACATCCACCGTGCGCAGCTCGATATCGCTGTTGGTGCCCCATACGGCGTCGAGCAATTGCCCACGCGAGAACACCCTGCCCGGGTGCTCCATGAAGAAGCGCAGCAGGCGGAATTCCGTCGGCCCCAGCGATATGGTGTGGCCGCGCCGTGTCACGCGGTGGGCGGTGGCATCCAGAGCCAGATCGCCCACATTCAGCATCTCGCCAGCCAGCGCCGGGCGGATGCGGCGCATGATCGCCGCAACCCGGGCGATCAGCTCGCGCGGGGAGAAGGGCTTGGTCAGATAATCATCGGCGCCGGTTTCCAGGCCCCGGACCATGTCGTCCTCGGCCCCGCGCGCGGTGAGCATGACAATGGGCACGTGCGCCGTGGCCTTGTCGCGGCGCAGGCGGCGGCAAACCTCGATGCCGCTGGTGCCCTCGATCATCCAGTCGAGCACGACCAGATCGGGCACTTCCTCGGCGGCCAGCAGCAGGGCCTCGTCGCCATCGCCGGTGGCCGCAACCTCATAGCCTTCGGCACGGAAGCGGAATTCCAGCAGTTCGGCCAGCGCCGGGTCGTCCTCAACCAGCAGTAATCGGGGCATGGCCATCAGGATTACTCAGTTTTCCGGTCGCTCGGCACGATCGCCGAGATAGTCACCGGTGGCAGCGAAATAGACCTGCTCGGCGACATTGGTGGCATGGTCGCCGATCCGCTCCAGATTGCGGGCAACGAACAGCAGTTGCGCGGCGGTGGTGATGGTCGCGGGGCGCTCCACCATGAAGGAGACGAGGTTGCGGAAAATCGCATCGTAGAAGCCGTCGACCTTGGCGTCGCGCTCCATGACTTCCTGCGCCAGAGCGGAATCGCGCGCGGCATAGGCGGTGAGCACGTCATGCACCATTTCCTCGGCGATCTCCGACATGGCCGGGATCAGCGTGAGGGGTTCGAAGGCCTCGCGGCCGTCGATCTTGCCCGAGCGTTTGGCGATGTTCTTGGCATAATCGCCAATCCGCTCGAGAATGCCGGCGATCTTCAGCGAGGCGATAACCTCGCGCAAATCATCGGCCATGGGCGCGCGCAGGGCGATGATCTGGATTGCCAGCTTGTCGACATCCTGCTCCAGCGCGTCGATGCGCAGATCGCGGGCGATGACGCTGTCGGCAAGGCTCTGCGAACCCTTGACCAGAGCCTCCATCGATTCGCTGATGGCCAGTTCGGCCAGGCCGCCCATTTCGGCGATCAGGCCGCGCAGCTGGGTGATTTCCTCGTCGAAAGCCTTTGCCATGTGTTCCGCCACCATTACTCGCACTCCAATTGAGCCTGCCGATACCGATTCCCGCCGACCGGTACCTCCGGGATATGCCGGAAATTCCCGATATGGTAGCCCTGCCTGCGGATTGAAACCCACGGGAACGAACATCCCTTTCGCGATCTGACCCGGCCGGCCAGCAAATGGCCGATAACCGGACCCGAGGTGCAAAACCCCTCAGTCGCGGATGCTTCACTCCAGCGGCGATTCAGCCAGCAACGCAGCTTTGCCTCTGGCCGGAAAGGATGACAACACTATGACACGGGGCCAGCTATCGCCTTTGGTGCCTTGGCCCCGGGCAAAATTTCGTTGGTGAGGGTGGCATTTGCCGGCGCGGCTGTTTGGTCCACCCTCTCGCCGGGCTGGCTGACAGACTTGCTGGCAGGCTTGCTGGCAGGTGGGGCGGCGGGGCTGGAAAAGGGCAGGTGGATGGTGACCTGGGTGCCTTCTCCCAGCGTGCTGGAAATGTCGAGCTTGCCGCGATGCCGCTCGACAATATGTTTGACGATGGCCAGCCCCAGCCCCGTGCCGCCCGCCGCACGGCTGCGGCCCGGGTCGGTGCGATAGAAGCGCCGGGTAAGGTGGGGCAGATGGTCCGGCGCGATGCCGGTGCCATGGTCGCGCACGGTGATCATCGCCATGCCGCGCTTGCCCCGGGCGAGCGATACCTCCACCGGGCGCGCGCTGTCGCCATATTTCAGGGCATTGTCGATGAGGTTGCGCAGCATCTGTTCCAGCTGCTTGGTATCGCCAATGGCGCCGATGGGGCTGTTCGGCTCATCGGGGCGTAGCAGCACCACGCGGGGGCCGCTGGACTGCCCGGTCGAAACCATGCCGGGCGGAAACTCGCCCACCACCCGCGCGGCCAGCAGGGCAAGATCGATATGGTCCGTGGGCACATCGTGCTTTTCCGCCTCCAGCTGTGAAAGCGACATGAGGTCGGCGACCAGACTTTGCATGCGCCGGGCCTCGCGCAGCACGATGCCGAGGAACCGCGCGGTGGTGTCGGCATCCACCCGCCCGGGGTCCTCGGCCAGCGTTTCGACATAGCCGATGATCGCCGACAGCGGGGTGCGCAGCTCGTGGCTGGCATTGGCGACAAAATCCGTATGGGCGCGGCCGATATCGGCCTCGGCCGAGCGGTCGCGCAGCTCGATCGTCCAATAGCGTTCGTCGATGCGCTGGCGGGTGAGCTGCCACAGGCTGCCGCTGCTGGAGAGGCCCCGGATGGTGACGCTGCCGCCATCGGCCAGATAGAGCAGCTTTACCGCATCCGGGTGACGCAGGGCAACGCGCGCGTCCTGCCCCACGATATGCGCGCCAAATTCAGCCCGGGCGGCGGCATTGGCCGCGATGATCCGGTGGCCGCGCATCAGCACGATCGCCAGACCCACCTGTTCCAGCGCCGCGCACATCGCCGCACGGGCCAGCGCCTCGTGGTCGGTCCGGGCGGTCGGGGTGCGGACGGCGCTTTCGCCCGCGCCCATGCGCGGAATCCACAGGGACGCCAGCCACGCCAGCCCGGTCAGCACGACCATCGGCGCCGGCATGCCAGCCGCGCCAAGCGATGCCAGCACGACTGTTGCCAATGTCATGCCAGCCCAGGGTCTGCGGATTTTGTTGGTCATGTGGTGGCGACCTTGCGGTGGATGCGGCGCAAGCCGCGGGCGGGATAGGGGTTGGGTGTCTTTCGGCTCTGACGCCAAACTATGCCAGTAATGTTACAGCGCGCCAGCCCATGATTGCCGAAAAACCTTGGGCTTTTGCCTGAAAACTGGATGGTTATACCTATTTTTCCGCCATTTTCCTTCGGATAAATCTGAACGCCTCTGGCGCTAGGTTGCGGTATGTAACCCTGTTCAGGTGAATTATGCCGCAACCACGCGCCACGGCGCTTCGTGATCTGGCGATGACGCCGCGCCCGCTTCGGGAGAGCGATACCGCTGGCGATGCACTGCGTATCTTCGAGGGCGAGCCGAGCCTGCCGCTCATCGCGGTGGTGGATGACGAGGGGCGCCCCATCGGCCAGATCGAGCGCCATGGCTTCCTGCTGGCGCTGGCGGGGCAATATGGCCACGCGGTGTTCGCGCGCAGGCCTGTCGGCATGCTGATGGCCGCGGACCCGTGGGTAATGGAGTCCGATGCAAGTCTGGATGATCTCGCTGGCATTTCGCAAAAATTGGGCGACACCGGCGGACTGGGCGGCGTGGTTCTGGTGAAAGACGGCCACTATTCCGGCATTTGCCCGGCGGCGGAATTGTGGCGCCATATCGTGGTGGATCATGCGCTGGAGGCCTCGCGCAACCGTGCCATTGCCGAGGCGCTGATCGAGCGATCACCCTCGCTGGTCGCGGTTCGCGAGGTGAACGGTGGTGGCTTCCGCCTGCTGAACAATGCGGGCGCGAAGGTGCTGGGCGTCGCCGCCGAGCAATTGGTCGGCCAGCCGGTGAATGCGGCGTTGCGGGCCGAGGGCGTGCGCGATCTGGCCGAGGCCGACCGCCTGCTGAACGCGGCGCCGCCATCCACCGAATGTGAATTTTCCTTTCACCGCCCCAGCGACGGCGCCGAGCGTCTTTTGCGATTTGTGCGGGTGCCGCTGGATGTGCCGGGCGACAGGCCAATGTTCATCGATATCGGCGAGGATATCACCGAGGCGCGCCACGCCCATGCCCGGATCGAACAGCTGGCCCATTACGACAGCCTGACCGGCCTGCCCAACCGCTCGCTGTTTCGCGAGCGGCTTGATGGCGCGCTGGCGGCGGGCAATAGCGGCCCAAATTCTGGCGCAAATTCTGGCCCGAATTCTGGGAAGGTGGCGATGCTGGCCATTGATATCGACCGGTTCAAAAGCGTGAATGACTCGCTGGGCCATACGGCGGGCGATACGCTGCTGCGCGAAGTGGCCAGCCGCCTGAAAAGCGTGTTGCGCGCGGAGGATCTGGCGGCAAGACTCGGGGGCGACGAATTCGCCGTGCTGGTTCAGGGCGCTCAGGCCGATAGGGCCGCGCAGTCCATCGCCACGCGCATTACCCAGCTATTGTCCGAGCCGTTCAGCCTTGCCGGGCAGACCGTGCATCTGGGCGCCAGCGTGGGTATTGCCGTTTACCCCGAGGATGCCGATGACGCGGGCGCCGTGTTGCGCAATGCCGAAATTGCCCTGTGCCGCGCGCAGGCCGAGGGCAGGGGCATCTGGCGCCGATTCGACCCCGCCATGCAGGTGGAGGTTCTGGCCCGCCGCGAACTGGAATGCGACCTGCGCGAGGCATTGGGCCGAAACGAGCTCGAAGCCTGGTTTCAGCCGCTGCTCAGCCTGTGCGACCGGCGCATCACCGGCTTCGAGGCGCTGATGCGCTGGCGCCACCCGACGCGCGGATTGGTGGCCCCCACCGACTTTATCGCGCTGGCCGAGGAGATTGGCCTCATCATCCCGATGGGCGAATGGATACTGGAGGAGGCCTGCAGGGTTGCCGCCACGCTGCCGGACGAGATCAGCATCGCCGTCAATGTTTCGGCGGTGCAGTTCCGCACGCCGGGGCTGGTGAGCACGGTGGTGCGCGCCCTTTCGGCCAACCGCATCCCGGCCCATCGGCTGGAGATCGAGGTAACCGAGAGCGTGCTGATGGATGACCAGCCGCTGGTCTTCCAGACCCTGCGCCAGCTGCGCGATCTGGGAGTGCGCCTCGCGCTCGATGATTTCGGCACCGGCTTTGCCAGCCTCGCCTATCTTCAGCGGTTTCCCTTCGACAAGATCAAGATCGATCGCAGCTTCACCGTGGGTCTGCCGGGCAAGCAGTCGTCAATCGCCATCATTTCGGCCGTTACCGCGCTGGCCAATCAGCTGGGCATGATCACCACCGCCGAAGGGGTGGAGAGCGAGGATCAGCTGGATATGGTGACCGCGCTGGGCTGCACGCAGGGGCAGGGCTATCTGATCGGCAAGCCATCACCCCGGCCGATGGAGTTTCTGGGCGCGCCGCGCGTGGTGGAGTTGCGCCGGGCATCGTGAGCGGCGCCGACGGGGCGGGTGGCTCTTCCCCATCAGCGAGGCATTACGCCCAGTGCGAATGCTGGTCGTGGTGGGCAAGGCTGCGTGTTGCCTTTGGCGGCAAGTGGCCTTACTAACCCTTGCCATGGATACGCATCAAGCCGCCAACCTCGATTTCATACGTAGCTTGCTGGAGGAAATCGGCCAGCCGCTCGAAAGCCGGTTTGATCCGGCGGTCGCCACGCTCCAGCAGATTGGGCTCGACAGCCTGTCTGTGCTGGAATTGCTGATGCTCATTGACGAGCGGACAGGTGTGGAAATCGCCGTCGAGCAGGTTGGTACCGACACAACTTTGGTCGGGCTGGCGGCGCTTATCCCTCCGCAAGCAGGCGCCTGAACAAATCCAGAAACTCGCCGGCGGCCATCAGGTCCAGCACTGTTTCGTGCCGCGAATCCGGCAGGCAAACCACCTCGATTCCGGCCACTCCCTCAAGATGAAGGGCGTGGCCTTTGTCCCGGGGCATTTTCCCGCCGTAATAGAGCCAGCGGGGTACGCCAGGGTCTGACTTTTCCAGTTCCTTGCGCAAATCCAGTAGCCAGCGCGGATCCAGCCACGCCCGCACTTCCGGTGTGAAGTAGCGGTTGGGTTCCTGGGTGGATTCGGGGCTGAGATCAATATCCTGCGAGAAACCGAGATAGCCCGCGCTGGGGATTTGTAGCGAGGTTAGCATTGCCGCGTAACCACCGCTTGAAAAGCCCGAAAAGAATATCTTGCTGGCGTTAACCTGCGCCGCAACCTCTTGTATTTTAGTCGCAATGCCGGGGAAATCCGCGGCAAAGCCATGGACGCCAAGGTGGTAATTCCCAATAGTTGAATCCTTGAGATACAAAATATGGCAATCCAGCTCCTGCATCATGGTGAGAATTACCGCGTTCGACATGTAAAAATTATTATACATTGTCGAAAACAGGACCAATAAGTTATTGGTAGGGCGACTTTTCTTTAAGAGGATATGCCCGCGCGGGTGATAGGCCGCACGCAAAAATTGCCGGTCGACGGCGCTCAGTTTAAAGCGCCGGGTTATCTCCGCATGGCATCGCTCAAGGCCCGCGATGTAGCTTGCCACATCACTATGGGTGATTTTTGCGAGCGCATCGAGCAGAGGCTGTGTTTTGGGATGGCCGTGGGTCACCATGCTATCCGCCATCCGGAATGCCAGCAGCGTATCCACTGGCTTTGTCGAATCGAACGCGGCAAATTCGGCCAGATCATTCAGGGAATGTTTGCGCTCGTGGTCGAACCGCATCGCTTCGACCACGCTTGCGGCGGCGTGGGGTGCCTGATCATCCGCATCCAGCGTCATGCCAGCACCGTAACCGGGCAGCTGATGGGCAGGTGAAAGGGTTCGCAATCCTGCCGGTAAAGCAGCGGAGTGACGGCAAGCCGGCAATCCTGCGCGGAGAACATGCTGGTCGTCATGGCCCACACCAGCTCGGAAAGGGGCCGGCCGAGGCACAAATGCGCCCCCACGCCGAACATGGTGCCCTGGCGTTGCTGGCTGGTCCATTCCGGCGCGTGGATATTGCAGCGAACCCGCTCGCCGGGCTCAAAGGTCAGATCGCCGATTGTCACGGGACGCAGGGCTATCCGGTCGAAAAAATGCAGCGCGCTTTGGGTGAAGTAGGCGGGCCATTCCATTGTGTTGAGCGCCTGCCCGGGGTGGCGGAACAGGATATCGTGCAGCGACATGGCGAGACTGCCCGACAGGGGCCGGTTTCCCAGCACCAGCAGCATGATTTCCTCCCAGCTTTCCGGGCCAAATTTCGCGCCTAGTTCAGCCAGGCCGCGGTTGATTTCAAAGCGGCGCTTCAACGGGGTGGAGGGCGAGAACAGCAGTGGCACGGCATCGATCAGATCGAGCCAGCCCTCCTCGCGCCATTCCGCCGGAATCATCGCGGCGCTGAGGGCGCGAAACAGGGGGCTGCCAAAATCGGTGAGCAGATCAAAGCTTGCGGTGTTGCTCAAAGTGGTGGCGGCAAAATTGTCCAAAAACGCCTGTGCGGCATCGAGCTGCGCCTGTTTGAACTTGGCGCTGCGCATCGCCTGCGTTTTGCGACCCAGCCGGTGCGCCTCTCCGTCCATGAAGGTGGGCAGTTGTTCCAGCAGGGCAATGCTGGGCCCCAGATCGTGGCCGAGCCTTTCGCCCAGCTCCCTGTAGCTATCCGCCATGGAATAGGCGCCAAAGGAATCGGAGGTGGCAATCTGCCGAACCTGTTCATGATCGGTGACGAGTCGCATGGGCTGATGCTATGCCGATAATCACCTTGCGGCGGCAACGCGAATATGTGGCGCGGCGCAAATATATCTGAATGGTTCATCGCGGTGGCGGGCAGGCGTGCGATACCGCCGGAGCCCAAATCCAGCGCCAGTATATGGTGACCCCTACGAGAATCGAACTCGTGTTTCAGCCGTGAGAGGGCTGATACATACGGGTTTCTGGGCTTTCTGGAAACAGTGAGAAATGCCCTGAAACTATAGCATTTATGCCATTTCTCTGCTATCGTGTGTCTCAACGTTTCTGCCTTTTCCCCAATGGATATTAGGGATCTATTGGGGAAGTTTTGGGGAAAAGCGAAAGGGTGATCGCATGGCGCGCGTGGTGGAAAATACTGACCTGCGGAACCGGGAAAAGCGGTTGCGGTTGGCGACAAGGAAAAAGCCTTATTGGATGACGCTCACCGAGGGGGAGCACCTCGGCTATTATCGCGGCCAGCGTGTGGGTAAATGGGTTGCCCGCTATCGCCGCGCGGGTGCCTCCGGAAATTATCAGGAAACCACACTGGGCCAGTCCGATGATGTTGCGGATGCTGACGGGCAGGTGATCCTCAATTTCAAACAGGCTCAACAGGCGGCGCGTAAGTGGTTTGACGACATCGAACGGAACGGCGGGCGCAGCACCGGCCCGTATACCGTCTCAATGGCCTTGGACGACTATCTGGCTGCGTATACGGGCAAGGACATAGCTAACACACGTCGCCGCATTGAGGCCATCATACGCCCTGAAATGGGCAAACACGATGTTTCCACCCTTACGCCAAAAAACATCACTGATTGGCATCATGCCTTGGCAAAATCGCCCGCGCGCCTTCGGACGGCCAAGGGGGCTGAACAGAATTATAGGGCAACGGCGGACAATGACGACGCGCGTCGCCGTCGCCGAGCAAGTGCCAACCGCATTTTGACGATCCTAAAGGCTGCGCTTAATCTGGCCTATCGCAACGGCAAGGCGGCTAATGATGATGCTTGGCGGCGCGTGAAGCCCTTTGCCAAGGCCGAGGCGGCAAAGTTGCGCTATCTGTCCGATGATGAGGCGCGCCGCCTTGTGAACGCTTGTGGGGCCGATTTCCGGCCAATGGTGAAAGCGGCATTGCTGACAGGTGCGCGCTATGACGAGTTGGCCCGGCTGGAGGTGCGGGACTTCGACCGGCAATCTGCCACCGTGATCCTGCGCGAAACCAAAGCTGGGAAATCGCGCGCGGTCTATCTGGAACAAGAGGGCGTTCAGCTCTTTTCGGATGCGATAGCAGGTAAGGAGGCAGGCAAATTCATATTCGCGCGGCCCGACGGGGTTAAGTGGGGTGCGTCTCAACAGGCGAGACGTCTTGCTGCCGCGTGCGATGTTGCCAAGCTGGAGCCAACGGGTTTTCATGACCTTCGCCGCACTTATGGCGCGCGGTTGGCGTTGCAAGGGGTGCCGATGGCGGTGATAGCGGAAGCGATGGGCCATGCCGATGAGCGGATTACCCGTCGGCATTACGCGCATCTGTCCAAATCCTATGTTGCCGAGACTGTGCGCAATGCGGTCATGGGGCTGGGTATTGTCGAGAAGTCCAACGTGGAGTTGTTTACGTCTAGCCGGGGCGGCAAACCGGCACCGCGCAAGCGAAAAGGGGAGGGGGTTGATCCGCATAAATTGACCGAATCAGTGACAGTTGCAAGCTAACTGATGTTTTGGGCTTGAACATTCAGTATCGTCAAAATTGCCAGATGGCCAAGCAATGAAAATATTTCCACAGATTTACTTTTATATTTGCACTTGCTCTAACCTAAGGGAAAGCGCCGTGTTTGGAACTTTTCGTGAACACTTTGACTGCTATCTAGGAAATTTTATCCCCAGTATACCCTGACTTCGTTCATCACCTATCTTGCCACGCCCTAAAACCAAGTTATTTTGGGTGCATCGTGACACGACACGCCACCAAAAGAAACGCATTGTTTTTATTTAGGAACGGAGTGCCCTCTTGTACTTCGGGACTTTGCCGCTCTGCGCGTTTATAATCACGATCCGGACCATAACTATAATCCGGCCATCAACCCTAGTGACAAGGAAATTAATTAATTATGCCAGCACTTTTT
>CAIWFP010000395.1 GCA_903911985.1 uncultured Sphingomonadales bacterium | reverse complement strand
CCTCGCCCTCCTTCATCGAGATCGAATTGACCACGGGCTTGCCCGAAACGCACTTCAGCCCCGCCTCGATCACATCCCACTTCGAGCTGTCGATCATCACCGGCACGCGCGCGATATCGGGTTCGGCGGCGATCAGCTTGAGGAAGGTGGTCATGGCATGAACCGCGTCGAGCAGCCCCTCGTCCATGTTAATGTCGATAATCTGCGCGCCATTCTCCACCTGCTGCCGCGCCACCTCCACCGCCTTGGGATAGTCGCCAGCGAGGATCAGCTTCTTGAAAGCGGCACTGCCGGTAACATTGGTGCGCTCGCCAACATTAACGAAGCGGGCAGAGGATGGGGCGGTGGTCATGGGGTTTTCCAAGTCAGATTAAAGAAGTGGAGTAACGCAGGGGACTCGTCCCCTGCACCCCATTCCGGTCATTGTGGCGCCACGGGTTCAGCCTTGCGCAAGGTCGCTGCGCCGCAGGCAATAATGCCGCTTCGCGGCGATGCGGGCGCACTGCGGAAGTGGCCCGCAACGCAGCCAGTATTGGGAGCGCGAGGGGCGTGTCTGTGGGTCGCATCGCGTAAAGCGCGATACTCCCGACCCTTCGCATCTTCGCCTTCCCCTTCATCTCAACTGGCCATCACAAAAGGCTCAAGCCCCGCCAGCCGCGTCACGGCTTCCGCCACCGGCGGCACCCGCCCAGGCAGGCCCGCCACGGCCTTGGCCATCGCCGCGATATGCGCCGGGGTGGAGCCACAGCAGCCGCCAAGCACATTCACCTGCCCCGCCACGGCCCATTCGCCCACGAAACCGGCCGTGGCCTCGGGCTGCTCGTCATAGGCGCCCAGCTCGTTGGGCAGCCCGGCGTTGGGATAGATCATGATCAGCGTATCGGCGATTTCCGACAGCACCTTCACATGGGGCCGCAATTGCGTTGCGCCAAAGGAGCAATTCAGCCCGATGGTCAACGGATGGGCATGGCGCACCGCGTGCCAGAAGGCCTCCACCGTGTGGCCGGACAGATTCCGCCCGGAAAGGTCGGTCAGCGTCATCGACAGCATGATCGGCACCTCGCGGCCCAATTCCTGCTCCAGCCGCTTGACCGCCATGATCCCGGCCTTGGCGTTAAGCGTGTCGAACACCGTCTCGATGAGGATGAAATCGGCCCCACCCTCCACCAGCGCGGCGGCCTGTTGCTGATAGACATCCACCAGCGTGTCCCAGTCGATCTCGCGATAGCCCGGGTCATTCACATCCGGGCTGAGCGAGAGCGTCTTGTTCGTCGGCCCGATGGCGCCCGCCACAAAGCGGGGGCGTATAATGCCGTTCCTGGCATCCTTGGCGGCATATTCATCCGCCACCCGCCGCGCCAGCCGCGCCGAGGCTAGGTTGATTTCCCGCACCAGATGTTCGGCGCCATAGTCGGCCTGAGAGATGCGGTTGGCCGAGAAGGTATTGGTCTCGGCAATATCGGCCCCGGCCTCGAAATAGGCGCGGTGGATGGCCTCGGGCACCTCGGGCTTGGTCAGGGCGAGGATATCGTTGTTGCCCTTCTGGTCATGCGAAAGGCCCAGATTGCCGGCGTAATCCGCCTCGGCCAGCTTGTAGTTCTGGATCTCGGTGCCAAAGGCGCCATCGGTGATGAGGATGCGCTTGGCCGCCTCGGCGAGGAAGGCCGCGCGGGCGGCGCTCGGTATCAGGCTCATGCGGCGTCTCCACCTATATTCGCAATTGGGGGGCGAAGGCCGAGCAGGTGGCAGATGGCATAGGCCTGCTCGGCCCGGTTCAGCGTGTAGAAGTGAAAATCGCGCACCCCGCCATCGTAAAGGCGACGACAGAATTCGGCGGCAAGGGTCGCGGCCACCAGCTCGCGGCTGCCCGGCAGAGCCTCAAGGCCCGTAAAGGCCCGTTCCATCCACGCGGGGATAGTGGTGTTGGCACTCATCCGGCGGATGGCGGCCACGCTGGTGATGGGCATGATGCCCGGCAGGATCGGCGCGGTGATGCCCGACGCCAGCGCCTTGTCGAGAAAGCGGAAATAGACATCGGGATCGAAGAAGAACTGGGTGATGGCCTGCGTCGCCCCGGCATCCAGCTTGCGCTTCAGATTGTCGAGATCAACGTCCGCCGAAACTGCCTCGGGATGCACCTCGGGATAGGCGGCCACCGAAATCTCGAAATCACGGGAAGCGCGCAGGCCCGCGACCAACTCGGCGGCACTGGCATAGCCATCCGGGTGTGGTGTGAAGGCCGCCCCCGCACCCGCCGGCGGATCCCCGCGCAGCGCCACGATATG